>NZXC01000054.1 GCA_002701785.1 Fidelibacterota bacterium | reverse complement strand
GATTATACTGGTACGTGTGTGATATTGACGGCGCATCAGGGGATATTACAGTGGTTAATCAGATACAGAACTCGGCGCCGTGAGAATTGTAATCCCTTAAAATCAGTCTTATTTGACGAAAAATTATCTTGAAAAACTAAGCCCTTTTCGTACAGACCAAATAAATCCATCATACCAAAAATGCATCAGTGAAACTACCGTAAATAACGCTAATGCGATGCGGAGGCTGCTCAAAATGACATGAAACAATCCTAAAACAATTAATATGATACAAAACAGAAATAAAGCCGTTTTTGATCCATGGTTTTTAGTGTTGAGTCCGAATATTTTTCTAATATTGGTTTTTTCTTTAGCCCAAACAATTCCAAAGTATTGTAGACCATGATAAAAATTAGCCACAAAAAATGCTGCCATAGGCGGTAAAAAACCCCATGCAAATATTGAGGTAATTCCCGTACAACAAAGCAGTGATACTTTTTGTCGTGAAACCTTATAGCCTTTCTTAGACATTTTCCTGTAACTCAATACATAATATATAAAAAATAATACACCGAAAATTATGAGACATAATCTAAGAATTGATTGTCTTGGTAAAACCTGAAGATAGGTAAAAAAAAACTATTTTTGGATAATGCACTGCAAGGTTATCTATGGCTGGCTTTAAATGATCTAGTAAACTATAGCTTCCAATAATTGGACCAATATATAATAAGTGATTGGCAATACTGTCCAATCTCCGCCCTATGGTAGAGACATTACCAATTATGGAATCATAAATACGACAGAAGCCATAATTTTGTTTACTTGTATGATAAACATCCCAATAAAATGCAATCACTATGGCTATCGTTTGTATCATAATTGAAACACTAAATAACAGAAAAAGACTTAGTGGTACCAGTGTAAACCTCCACTTGAATTGACGGAATACTGTAAGATTCAAATGACTGCGAAAAAAAACTGCCCATAAATGAGCAAAGGTCCAAAAATAAATAAAAAAAGAAATCCACGTTCTTTCAGTGCTAAAAAAAGTTTCTTGATACAATAAAGTATCAGTGGTATAACCAATTACTGCTATGGCCACAGCAATTAATGGTGCGGTTATAAACAATATTTTATCATAAAGGCTTGATACGATATATGCGCTATTATTTGAGCTCTCTTTTTTCATATTATATTAAATATTGAATAATAATGCATAAGCGTGACAATTATATTTTTATTTATTATTTGCACGAGAAATAAAAAGTTAATGATTCTGATTTGCGAAGTATAAAATGTTGCGTATAGGCAACGAAGGCTTAACTTTGTTCTGGTAACGTTTAAATAAGGATATTGCTTTATCCTGTTCATTGAGTGCAATGTAAGCTAGCATAGCCGCGGTTAATAAATATTCAATTTCAGTTGATGGTTTGTTAGATACTTCTGGCAGCAATAAAGAAGAAAATTTTAAAACGTTTTTAAAATCACGCCTGCTGACTGCTCTATATAAATAAAACCAGTGACTGGTTTCTTCAGGCAACGCACTGAAGCATTTTGCAGATTCAATATCATTCCAAATGATTTCCATTTCATTGGGATAAAGATAGGGTAGGGTCGCTTTTGCTATCGCGTGTAAAGTCCCAAGCCACACTGTTTTTAATTCTTCCTCTTTGCACTGGTGGTGAATAGATTTTATATCACGAACTATTTTTCTATGGAGATAATTTACTGTATCTACGGTTGATGTACTGTTAGCTGCACGAAAATAATCCAATACTTTTTTAGCGCCTAGAGCTAACAGACCTGTCTTATTGTATGATTTCTCACTTATTGATAACGTGTCATCATGAAACCCAGAACCTTCTAATGTCTCAATAAGAGGAAGGTGGATAGTGCGTAATGTAATGAGATCATTAGCATTCTGTTTAAGATAGCGAGTTTTTACTGAAGCTATATCAAGTACTGGGAAATAATCTGAATTTGGCTGTATAACATGTTGTTTAAATAGAGGATCCAGAGTTCTCTTGCTACCTAACTTCCTTATTGCTAAGTCTTGTAAACTTTCCACGCCTATTCGGGAAAGTAATGATTGCATTTCAGGAACATCGAATACTGAATTACTAAGCTCATCAATAACATTGTTTTTCTTCGCTATAATAACAATATCAAATGCAGTTTCGTAAATAACATAATCTTTAAACGCCCCTGATAACGCCTTAATCACCGATGAAACTAAAGAAATATTAATTTCATAAAGTTGCATCCACTGAACGAAAAGGCCATCATCATTAATATAATTACTGATTAGATCATAAAACTCCACTGAAAAAAGGTTAGACACTCCACTCACCCAAGGGTTTGATGGTACAGATATAATTAAATCATACTTATTATTACGACTAGCAAAAAATGTTTTTGCATCATCAATATGAATTTCGCTACGCGGATTATCAATGGGTATGCCAACCCTATTCCCAAGAATTCTGGCCGCTTCTACCATTGCTGGTTCTATTTCGATAATATCTAACTTTTTTATACCGGGAAACTTCAATAATACATTGCTGGTCATTCCAGACCCCAAACCAATAACGGCTGCTGTTTTTGCATCAGAATGCAGTGATAGTGGTATCGCTGCCAGCAACACTTGTGTAATTTCATCTAGGCTAATCTTAGCTTTATTATTTATAGTTGCCTCGGGTTTACCATTAGTCAAGATTATGAATTCACTTTCATTCTCCTCAGCAACCAAATCTATTGATGCAGTCTTACCATCTTTATGAAACAAAATTTTTCTATCATCCAGATCTATTTTACCATTTCTAAATACCCCTGATGCCAATTTGAGGGGATCTAGTTGAACCAACGATACATATAAATTGAACAATACAAATAAAATTGTAGTTATTATAATCCAACTCTTCCTCGAAAATTTTTTCATGGCGTATAAAAACAGACCCAAACCTAGAATTATATCTAGCCCCGCTCCTAGCGCAAGTAAATTTTTAAGGCCAAGCAAAGGCATTAACTGAACTGCAAGAATAATTCCGATAATTGACCCCAATGTGTTGGCCGCATATACCTTTCCTATAGAATCTTCTCTATATTGGTTTGATACAAGATAATGGGTAAGAATAGGCAGTGTCATGCCAGCACATATTGTAGCAGGTAACATTATCACCAAGGCAATAATGTGACTAAATAAATTGAATAAAATATAACCTTGGTTTGTCTTACTGAGCGCGGCCATCATATACGCCATTATGTTGAATGTACCATCATAAATAATTAGTGTAGACAGGGCCAGGACACCCATCATTACTTGGATAATTCCGAGCGTTTTAATTGGACTTACAAGGTTGTCAACCTTTTTTCTGATCCATAATGAACCAATAGACAGACCCAATATGAAAGCACTAAGCATTAACTCAAACGCATGTGTTGAAGAACCAAGAACAAGGCTCAACATTCTTATCCACACAACTTCATATATAAAAGATGCAGCACCAGTTACACCTGCACATAAAAGAAATACAGCAAAGATTCTTTCAGGTAACAGATCCTTAATTTCTTTGTTGGTTTTAACAATAGTATAATCAATGGGATCATAACTGTCATTATGAGATAACAACCAAACAACAAGAGCAATTATTATATTTATTATTCCTGCGGTTACAATAGTGCCTGGCAGACCTACAGCTTTGATCAATACGAATCCGCTTACTAATACACCCACCGCTGCTCCCAGACTATTATTGAAATAAAGCAATGCTAATGATTTACCTCGGTTTTGCGGAAAAACACGTATAATTCCGGCAGACATTAATGGAAACGTTAATCCAAGCAGCACTGCTTGTGGAAGAATCATTATAGAAGCGAGGGTCCATTTAAAAAGATCTATTACCTGGGTTGATGAAATTTTTGGAATGATCGTAAAATATGCAAAATCTGTTACGCGGACATAAATAAAATGGAAAGAAAGACCAAACAGACCTATTATCATTTCAACTATAGCATAAGTCAGTAACAAATTTCGAATTTTTACACTATATCTGGCAGCAATCCAAGATCCCAGCGCCATCCCACCCATAAAAATGGTCATAACAACCACCTGGGCAAAAGCAGCGTGCCCTAAAAATAATTTAAGATAATTGGACCAGATAGACTCATAAATGAGACCGGAAAACCCAGAACAAAAAAACAGAGAAAAGTATAAAACACGAAGTGTTCCTTTATTTTTTAACGTGATATTTTTCATAATAACTTTATTAAACTAGCTAAACCAACATCGTAACAGTCAACAAAATCCCCGCTTCGTTTTAATCACACTAGAGAAATGAGCGTTTTTCTTCCTTACCTCAGAAAACAACGGGCAATAGAAAAAATTAATGGTACAAAATCACTAACTGTTAGTTAATTATTAAAAATAAATCTTTATAGTTGAAATTTTTTCTATTAACTAAATCCCTGTTTCCATTCCCCCCGCGATGGTTTTGTTTAAATCATTATCCCGATCTGTCGCATCGTTACAGCAATTTTCATTATCATCCATTTCCCAATAATGATGTAAACCAGTAAGCAAATCGTCTCTTAGACTAAATGTAAACCCTTGGATATAAATTGATTGAATTTCAGGTTCTGTAAGTGCGCGGGTCCAAAGGGCTAAATTTGCTATCCGACCGTCAAAATATTTTCTTGAGACATCATCCTCATTGTACCTAGTTCCTACTGCATCGGGTGAAAACGCTTCATTCCATGCTGCAGTAGAGCCACCAATTGAATTAAGATATACCGTCACAGTATGTGTGACCGGAACCCGAGTGATAACAACATGCTGCCATGAGCCCGTAGGAATTGTAAAACCATGAGTTAAAGGAACTTCGTCACCAGTCCCTTTAAAACCCATAGCGGTTGCACTAGTAAATTGAATCCAGTGATTATCGACATCAGCTTCCAAACCAAATAAAGGTTTTTTGTCTATTGCATCCATTTGAACCCACACAGAAATTGTAAATTCATTTGCTGGAAGGGATGATATAGTATCAATCGGAGAATCCATCGTTAGTTTTGGTCGTGGGCTAGCCGAACGAATAAAGTTATAGCCCCTTTTGTCTGGGGAACCCAAGGTCCATTTAATTTTTCTTTCGCTATTCGCGTCTGTGCCAGTAACAGTAATATATTTTGTTTTCCCAAGCCCATTATGATAACCTGAACCTTTTACACCAGATACCTCTATTCCCCCCCCAGCTAAGGAATAATGTTTATTATAAACCACTCCTGCATCAGGCGTATCATCTTTTGTATTATCCTGCAGATGCTGCTGTGGGTGATCTGGGTTACCAAGATCACCCAATCTATCTTGGCCTAATGTTTCCATCCCTGAAAAAGCCAACCAATAAGCTTGCCTTCCTGCTATCATCTGACCCTGATTCCTGAGAAGATCATTGACTCGGTTACTCAAAAAACTAATTGCCAGACTAATGACCACCAATATTGCCAAAGCAAAAACACCAATGAACACACCTTCCTGCGATTTCTTATTATATATCATTAAATATCTAGGTGACCTTTATCTATGGCAGCGTAGGTTGTATAACTGTACAAGCTTTCTCCTCTCAATAAATAAAAAGTAAGCTCTACTCCATGAATATCTGAGTGGGTGGGAGATGGGCCCAGGTCATTGCCTTTACTATCTTTAAATTCAAATTTGCTAATATACCTATTGATACCAATTGTGGTGTCTTTAACAACGTTTTGCAATAATATGTCCGCGGTTCCGCTATTAATGTCTGCTCTGCTATATTTGATCGTGCGTGATGCATCATCAATGATATATTGATATTCTACATTTCCAAGATAGCTTGTGAATGTTAACTTATCCACAGCCAGGTCTCCTGCGCTGGAGGAAAAGGATTTTAATCCATTTATATGTTTCACAAATTTTCGTTGGGCGTGATCTGCTTCCATATTAGCGAGAACAGCAATTTGGGTAAGGGCAATATTCATCAGTGTACCGCCTAATATGGATGAAATTCCTGGTACAAGAATAGCTACCAATACCATGGCAGCAATCATTTCGATTAACGTAAATCCCTTGCTGGTTTTCATAGTTATTCTTTTATAATCCATAAGGAGAAAAAGTTAATCCATAACCCTGATCCACCTTGGCAGATTTAATGGCATCAATTTGTGTAGAGTCGGTAGTGCCCGGAATACCTACTTTTACAGTTATTTGTTTATAATCTGTGGGTGGGCCTGAATCATTAAAAGTGTAAGGATCTTCGGGTTCACCAGAACCACCATTTAGGGAAATATATTTCACATAGACCCGTCCGCCCAAACCGCTGAAGTTATTACTGCCTGCGTCCAGTCCAGTATAATCACTATCTTTGAAACTAACCGTGTGAAAATCATCCACATCATTATAGCCGGACCAAGTACTCTCATGGTACTCCTTGCCTAAACTAGTTGAATAACCAGTTACCCAATCTTCATCAACATCCATATCTTCTAAAGAACCATGATTTTTTTTTGCACTGTGGTCAAAAGCCACAGACCCCGTACCGTTATTCATAGGACAATAAAGAACCAGACTGCCCTCAGCATATGGGTTGGTGATACTACTGTTATAGTTAGCTAGAATTTCAGCGTTGGTACGAACATCATCCCAAAGCCGAACCTCATCGATCCTTCCATCAAAATATTCGTCATCTAAGGCCGCAGTTACAACCCTACCAATATCTACATCATCCGCATCACCTGCATCTATAGGGGTAGCAGTGGTAACGGTAACATGATGCCATGTGCCGGTTGAAATTGTTCGTCTTCCAGCTACCGCATTTATATAGTATGTTGGAGATGTAATACCAACAGCCGTTACTACACTATCTTCGATTGATATATAATCTGCGCCGTTTAGATCAATCACGTTACGCGTACCATCCACTTCATCTGCTTGAATCCAAAAAGATATCGTCTGTATATCAGTATGTACCGCACCAATATCCACCCAATCATCATCACCATGGAAATCCAAAGCGTAACCTCCAGCCTCATTTCCCCTAGCGTCGAAGTCCTTGGCCATGACCCGTTCCATAGTTGCGTTAGCCAGATTACTTGCCTTGGTCATGGCTACTGCTTGATTAGCCACACTATTAATATTTCTAAACGCCTTGGCAAGCTCAAGAAAACCAATGGCAATCACTACTGTTGCCACCAACACTTCTACAATTGCAAACCCGGGCCTAGCTTGCATTTTACTGAGCATAAATATATCCAGTTGGTGACACGATATTTATGGTTCGTTCATCTGTATTAATAGTTATAGTTTTTGTGGCAGTTGGTTCTCCCAAAATATTGAATTCCAGATCTGTTCCGACATCAGATGCTGTAATATCAAAATAGTTAGGCAAGGTAAAAACATTACTACTTTCGCCTGGTAGGTTAAGGGCAACCTTGGCATCTTTATATGTTAGTGTATAGGAGTCTGTCGCACCTATTGTCACGGTGAGATAGAATTTCTCATTAGCGGCCATACAGTAGTCTCGAGCCCGGCGCAAAGTATTAATCATATCCAGCACCTGCTCATTAATATCCTGCCACCGGTTATAATTATTGTAGCTACCGATGACTGATGTGGCCAGTATGGAAACGATCACCATAATGGCAATCAACTCAACTAAAGTGAAGCCTTTGGAAAATCTAGTCATAAAAAAACGCCGATAAATATCGGCGTTTTTATAATAAATTATTATTAAATAATTATAATTACGGTGTAATCCACTGAATGTCTTCTAACTCTGTTTCATCTACTTTAGTTACTGCACTAGTGGTAAATGTGGCGGAAAACTTGGCATCTTCATTATCTGCAAAGGCAGCCAATAGATAACCATCCTTGTCTCTTCCAGCAGTTTTACCTGCTGCTGTTGTAAGAGGTGCATAATAAATCCAATAGATATCTTCAAGCATTTGGGATGTACCTGCTGTTGTCACAGCAGCATCGCCCCATGTAACATCTCCATTTTTCATTGGACCATGAGGATGGTACATAAAAAGTATACCAGCTGTTTTTGCATGGTCGGCATGCTTGTTATTGCCATTAGTATAATTATTATCAATTAAAAAACTTGACCAATAATCTGACTCAAAGTCTTCAACCCACTCTGCTAAATAATGATTCATAGTAGCAACAGTACCTTCAGGATACGTCTCCCTATGGCCTGAAGCTCCCCCTGTCATGGCTGCCTTAAGGGCCTGAGCATTTACTTCATTCTTGATCACACCAAACATAGACCTGACGTTAGATTCATAAGCACCAGATGTTAAAGTGGCAATCCTTGGCACAATCACTGCTGCCAGAATCCCCAAGATCACCATAACAGCAATTAACTCAATTAAGGTAAATCCAGATTGTGACGTTTTACTTTTCATTGTATTACTCCCAGTTTATCTATTGATAATATGAAGATTCTAAGTAAATCAGCTTAATATATTCCATTGGCACATTATACATCAAGTAAAATTTTTTTCATATATGAGAATATTTACATCATATTGGTCATGTTTTCGATCATTGGGAGGAACACTGCCAGAACAAAAACGGCCACAAATCCAGTTATTATTAGCGTCAGGATCGGTTCCATGGCGCCCATTACCCCTTCCATCTTCTCTTCCATATCCGCTGTAAAATATTCCGCCACACCTTCCAGCATCTCACTTAAGGCACCGCTGCGTTCTCCAATACTAATGAGACCAATTGCCATAGCCGGCATATACTTGCTTTCCAAGGCCACGCTCATTGGTATCCCCCCCAGCACATCTTT
>NZXC01000053.1 GCA_002701785.1 Fidelibacterota bacterium | reverse complement strand
TGCCTGGATGGTTCGGCACATTTGCAGATATGATGACCCTACTTTTTGCATTTTTTGTATTGTTAGCTGCGTTATCAACAATGGACCCTGTGAAGATTATGGAGATGGCAAACTCCACTGGTAAATCATTAGGAAGTAAGATAAAAAAGGAAGGTGCAGCTGAACTAGAAGGAAAGTTTGATAAAGTAGCGACAAAACTTTCGCAAGTAAAAGCATCTTTAGACGAAATGGTAGAAAAAATTGAAGCAGAAATGAAGGATAGCAAAGGAGACCCTCCCGTTGAAGTCACCACTAGTTCTAAAGGTGTTACATTAGAGATTAGCGGTGATTTTAGTTTTGGATCTGGAAGCGCTGGAATAAGCCCAGGTCTAAAGAAATTATTATCAGAAAAAATAGTACCTGAGATTAAGAATTCAATCTTTCAAATTGAAATTGCAGGGCACACAGATAGCGATGTGTTGCCCAAAGCATATCAAAAACGATTTCCATCAAATTGGGAGCTATCTACGGCACGTGGATCGGCAGTGGTAAGGAATGTTATTGATCAGGGAGTCGACCCGACCCGGTTAGTTGCTGCGGGATATGCTGATTGGGTTCCAAGGGGACAAGCTCAAAACCTGACACAGCAGGTAGATAGAAACACTGTTTTGGAATTGAATGATACACCGGAAAAAAAAGGTAGAAATAGAAGAATAGAAATCACATTTTTAAAACCTTCACATCACTCAACAAGTTATGTGGAGAGTGATGGTTGATTGTTATGAGTATATTAAGAATTATAAAAGGAGTAGAATATGAAGAGAGGACATAAAATATATCCTTTCATTTGGTTATTTGTTTTAAGCCTAAGCTTATTATTAGGTCAGCAAAATTCATCCTATTTAACACAAAAGTTGATGGTAGAAAGCGATCTAAGATCTAGAATAGCTAGTGCTTTATCTAAGATTATTGATGATCAAAAATATGTAATTGATGTGGATGTTAATATTGAAGTAACTGGTGAGAAAGAAGAGCAAATCACAATTATACCTAGTGATCGGGCAATTTATGATGAAGCGTCAGCTCTNGAAGAGTTAACAACAATAATTGGCAAAGCAGCTCCAAAGGATGGATCTGATCCTGAATCTGAATTTTCTAGCATGGGACTTCCAATACCTGGTTTTGATTTTGAAGTTGAAGCAGAGCCTCAGGTTTCCCAAGAGTCTTCTAATGAAGGACAGCAGGGGCCAGGAATGGTTGTGCCAATTCAAGAGCCAGGAAATAAAGCCGAAAGAGTTCAGTCTAAAACTTTAACAAAACGAGTTCCTGCTATAGCGGCAGTCAAGCGTTTACAAATCAGTATTATTCTCCAAGAAGGTGCTGCTCCAGAATTAATTGAAAACATTCGTCAGATAGTAATGGTGGCTTCTAGGTTTGATCGGACAAGAGGGGATGTCCTTAGTATTATGACAGCGTCTTTTAAGGAAAGAAGAGATGAAAAAACTGCTGAACAAGTTTTATTAAAAAATATTGCTGATAAGTTAGAGATGCTTCAATCAGGTGAGGGNGATGATGCATTAACAAGATCTATTGAGNAAGAAATCAGCGGTCCATTNCTAGAATTAAAAGAACAACTAAATAATTTAGAACGAAGAGGTGCGGCAGATAAATTTGAGTATGAGAGAAAAACAGCATTATTACGGGACTCATTACAATTACGAGCATTAAAAGGGGAGATAACTTCATTAAAGAATGCATTATCATTCGCTAATGAAGCCCGCGTAGATTCGCAATTAACAAATAGAATNGCGATGCTTGATTCTGTTCAATTGGGACTTGAGCNAGAAATAGAAGATGTTGAAAGNTCATCTGCTCTNATAATTTTGGTTTCCATTTTAGGGGCGCTTGTTGTGGTATTGCTCGTGTTAGTGGTAATTTTATTATTTAAGAAAAACCAAGGTCCAAAACAGCCTCCAATGCCAATGCCATGGCCGTATCCACCGCCACCATTACGTAGAAAAAAAAAGCGTAAAAGTGTACCTGTAGCAAATAATGAGCCACAAGAAGATCCCGATGTTATTAGGGGTGAAATCGGTGAAATGCGACAGTCTGTAGTTTCAATGAGCGTTGGNCAGCCAAAAACTGCTACTCGCATTGTTAAAGAATGGNTAGAGGATGATGTTGTTCCGGAACCTGAGCCTGAGGCTCCNCNAGNGGNACCAGAAGAAGATGATTCTGATAANAAGAAGAAAAAGAAGAAATAAAGAGGTCATTATATGATCACTGATATAAAAAGATTATCTGGTCTACAAAAAGTAGCTATATTGTTTAATATTCTTGGCGAAGGTTTATCAATAACCTTATTAAAAGAATTATCAAAGACCGATATACGAAAAATTCGATCTGTTGCGCGCGATATGGACAGCGTTTCTTTTAAAGTAAAAAAACAGGTCATAGAGCAATTCTATTATAGTTTTGTAAGTGAAAAATTTCAGTCTGAAGAGGGNGCAGAAGATGAGCCAAAGAAGCCATTTGCTTTTCTAGTTGATTTAACAGATGAGCAGTTAATTTCTATGGTNTTGCCAGAAGATACAAGAGTAAAGGCTATTGTCATGGCTCAGGTTGATNCAGAGAAGCGAACAAAAGTTTTAGAACGACTAGATCCGGAGGAAAAAGGTAGGGTGTTGATTGAAATGGGAACACTTGATGAAGTTCCNCTAGAGGCTGTAGTAAGTATTGCTGCAGAATTGCAGGAAAAATCACATTTTTTACCTAAAACTGTTGATTTTTCAAGGGGAGGTGGTAAAGATGTTGCAGATATTTTGGGAGAAATGGANCCAGATGATGAATCAAAATATTTAGAAGCTATATCAAGAGACGCCCCTGCCTTAGCTGAAGAAATTAAAAAATACCATCTTAAATGGGATGATNTTTTTGAATATTTTCCTGATAATATAATACGAGATCTTATGAATTCAGTAGAGCTTGACCTTATTGCAATGTCAATGAAAGGAATGGATGAAGAGGTGGTTACAAGAGTTAAAAATAATTTACCTCAGAAAAAACAAGCTATGTATGAACCTGTAGAAGGAGCAGTCTCTAAAAGAGAAGTTGATAATGCNAGAAAAGGAATTNTTCAGGCCGCAAAACAGATGGAAAAAGATGGNGCTTTTAAGTTAGAAGATTTCATAGGTGGNGGAGAAATGGTTGAGTAACAAGTTATTNTCATTTTATATAAAACCCCCATNTAGGGGGTTTTTTTTTTATTTAATTTCTAANTCAATTAATAATANTATTTTTAATTGATGAAAAACAAGATCATAGAATTAATTCTAAAAAAANCATCAACAAATAATGATAGATTAATTGGTGTGGAAATTGAAAATATTGTATATACNAAAAGNGGGAATAGAATTCCTGTAAATCNATCTAAAGATTNTTCTGCATCTGATTTATTGATTGATTTAATTAAAAATAAAGATAATAAGAATGAAAANTATNATTATTCTATGGAGCCTGGAGGTCAAATTGAATGGGCATCAACACCATATNCATCATTACATGATATTCACAACGAATATAATAGACATTTGGAAAGCTTTAGAGNNCTATTAGTTGATAATAATTTATTTACAATTGATTGTACAGTTGATCCACTATATTCGCCNTCTTCTATTGAATTAATTNATAATACNAAATATCAATTAATGGATAANCTATTTNAAAAAACTGGAACNCATGGACATTGGATGATGAGAAATACAGCTAGCGTTCAAGTAAATATNGATATTCTTTCTAGANCAGATGGNGAACAAATGGCATTTCTATCCGATTGCATAAGCCCATTCGCNTCNTTATTNTTTGCAAATTCTCCNTTTATTAATTCTGATCCAGTTNAGGAAAATAACTTTAGACANACAATCTGGGCAAACACAGATAATACGAGATGTGGNTACTTATTTGAACATGATATTTTTTCTACTGAAAATCTCATTGAANAATTTTCAGATATNGTTTTAAATGCACCATCAATCTNTTCTGTGGATAAAAANAATGATATAAAACATTTTATGGGACCAATAAATAAGTGGCTNTCTTTATTAAATGATAATAATGAACTAGATGATCAAATNATTAATACTGCTATNCATCAAATATTTACCCATGTTAGATTTAAACAAGGNATGCTAGAGCTTCGCTGTACTGACCGACCGCCAGCTGGATATGAATTTGCACCAGTGGCCTTTTGGGTTGGTCTATTTGCTAACGACACCATAAGAGATAAGTTAATGGAATTATTTCTGTCATGGAATACTATCGATAGAAAGTTAGCAATTAAGAACGCTGATAATTTAAATCTAGAAAAAATAGGACCNCAAAAAACAANCATGTTTGATTGGATTGATTATTTTGCTGAATTAGCATTANAAGGACTGTTACATCGGAGTCATCTACTATCTATTAATAATGAAGCAGATTTATTTATACCATATTTAGAACTATTNCGAAATAAAGGAATACCGGCATTATTTCGTCAGNATGAGTATAAGAATAGTAATAAAACTCTTATAGAATTTTTAAAGGAATCTGTATGAAGAAACCAATTGTAGGAATAAACCCTTATTATTANGAGCACAATGGNGCTATGTGGAATGCAACAAAAGAATATTATTACGAATCTATATGGGACGCGAGCGGTATTGCTTTTACTCTTAATTATCCTAAAGATAATACTGCAATAAGTGAGATTGCAGATATTATAGATGCTTTATTATTAGTAGGCGGACCTGATATNCCGAATGAATTATACAATGGAGAATTTCCTGAATTACTTGACTCAGATGTTATGTCAGCTGAACGTGAAATATTTGATAGAAATATATTTTCAGAAATGTTCAAGTTGAATAAACCAATTTTAGCAATTTGTGTAGGCATGCAGCATATTAATGTTATAAGAGGAGGTAGTTTGTTTGAAGATTTAAATAAACAGCTAGAAGGATCAATTAATCATGGGAAATTCAATGGAGAGTGGTCTAAGCATAATGTGAAAATTGATCAAAACTCTATACTAAATAAAATTATTAATAATGATAAAATTGAAGTAGCAAGCACACATCATCAAGGTATAAGAGATCTAGGTAGCGATTTAATTCCAGTAGCTTGGTCTGATGATGGTTTAATAGAAGCTATTGAAGACTCTAAATCACCAAACTCATTTTTAGCAGTACAATGGCACCCTGAACTAATGTCAAATAATATCGATCAAAAAAAGTTATTTAGCTGGCTTACTAGTGAAGCAATAAAAAGATCTTAAGAAATCAACCCGCAACCACCTCTTCGAATATCGCCAACAGCCTCATTTTTTGTAACAGCGTTTACACCGCCAAAAAATAAATTCTTATCATCCCATTGATTAATTTTTGACCATGTAAAATCTAAATCTTTACAATCTACCCCCGCCACACGCACCAGTTAAGCAATATTCGGATGTCATTGATACAAATACAGCTGTGACCACAGCATCAAATGCGTTCCCACCATCTTTTAAAATATCCATTGCAGCTTTTGCTGTGCTTTTGTGTCCTGCAGCTACACTTCCATATTTCATTTCGATTAAAAGATAGTAGATTATAAATTTCTAACAAAGATATTCTATATTATACATAAATGTACTATGATAGAAATTATTTCTATATACTCACGATAATAATTAATTTCACCCAAGGTTTTACAGCCAACTTATTATTATGAATTCTAATTCTTTATTTGATACATATCGTTTGGATAGATGGTGGTTCGAGCCATTATGGACGGGCTTCGGCTTCTTTTGTTTTGTTATATATACAACATGGGCAATGTTACAGGGAGATTATTATTGGTGGTCTGCAGGAGTTGAAGGTTTTGGTGGTTATTTATCACCCTTTTATTCTCCACTTATATTTATTAATCCAATAGCTAATGGAGCTGCCCCAATGGATCATAGTTGGTTTGGGTCTTGGCCTGAATGGTGGCCTAATCTTATACCTGCTTCTCCAGCAATATTAATTCTTGCTGGTCCATTATCTTTTAGAATGACTTGTTATTATTATAGAAAATTTTATTATAGAGCTTATTTTATGAGCCCCCCTGGATGTTCTGTAAAAGGCATCATAAATAAAAAATATAAAGGGGAAACGGCATTGCTTATTTTCCAAAACCTGCATCGGTTTACCCTTTATATAGCTATAGGTATTATATTTATTTTGAGCTATGATGCAATTTTATCTTTTTTTCAAGGTGGAAAATTTGGCGTTGGCGTTGGATCTATTATTTTAACAATTAATCCAATTTTATTGATTGGATATACATTTGGTTGCCATGCGTTTAGACATTTGAGCGGTGGGCACAAAGATTGTTTTACATGTCCAAATGGTAAACCAACATTTCGTTATCGGGTTTGGAAGGGTGTTAGTTGGTTAAATGGACGCCACATGATGTGGGCATGGATAAGCATGATATGGGTTGCTTTTACTGATATTTACGTCAGAATGGTTGCTAGTGGTTACTGGATAGACATGAATACTTGGAATAATTAGTGAATATATCTGAAATCAAAACTGTAGAACATGATGTTATTGTACTTGGAGCCGGTGGCGCAGGGCTACGTGCTGCTATAGAATGTTCCAAGGAAGGCCTTAGTACTGGTCTTGTTTGTAAATCATTATTGGGGAAAGCACATACAGTTATGGCTGAAGGAGGAGTGGCCGCTTCACTAGCCAATGTTGATACTCGAGATCATTGGAAAGTCCATTTTAGAGACACAATGCGTGGGGGAAAATTTTTAAATAACTGGAGAATGGCCGAACTTCATGCGCGTGAAGCTCCAGCGCGAGTAAGAGAACTCGAAGAATGGGGAGCTGTTTTTGACCGTACAAAATCAGGATTAATAAATCAAAGAAATTTTGGGGGTCACCGTTACCCAAGACTTGCACATGTGGGGGATAGAACTGGCTTAGAAATAATACGGACACTTCAAGATTATGGAATTCATCAAGGTATTGATATATATATGGAATGTACTGGGTTAGACTTAATTAAAGACGGTGATCGCATTAGTGGAATGGTTGGGATGTGGCGTGATAATGGAGAATTTATAATATTTAAATGTCGTGCTGTTATTTTAGCAACAGGCGGCGGCGGGAAGGCCTGGAAAATCACATCCAATTCATGGGAATATACAGGAGATGGATACGGAATGGCTTATGAAGCTGGTGCTGAATTAATGGATATGGAGTTTACCCAATTTCATCCAACTGGAATGGTGTGGCCACCATCGGTGAGAGGGACACTAGTAACTGAAGGTGTTCGCGGGGAGGGAGGAATATTGACTAATAGTGAAAATAAAAGATTCATGTATGATAATATTCCAGATCGTTTTGCAGCGGAGACTGCTGACTCTGAGGAAGAAGCTAATCGTTGGTTGGAGGGTGATAAAGATGCAAGAAGGCCTCCAGAACTTTTAACTAGAGATGTTGTTGCACGTGCAATACGAAAAGAAGTAAAAGCAGGAAGAGGTTCGCCTCATGGCGGTGCTTATTTAGATATTGCTAGCCGTAGAAACGCCGAAGATATTAAGCGCAAGTTGCCTTCTATGTATCATCAATTTAAAGTATTAGCTGAGCTAGATATTACAAATGAACGAATGGAGGTTGGCCCAACATTACACTATTTTATGGGAGGTGTCAAAGTAGATGCTAATACCCAAATGACCCGAGTTCCTGGTTTGTTTGCGTGTGGAGAATGTGCAGCGGGGGTACATGGTGCCAATAGATTAGGCGGAAATTCACTTTCTGATTTACTAGTCTGTGGGAAACTTGCTGGCTCAGGTTCGGTTAATTATATTAAATCAATAAATAATAATCACAACTTAAACAATGATGCTGTTCAAAAAATCATACGTTCTGCAACGGATATTTTAAATCGTGAAAAAGGTGAAAATCCATATTTAATCCATGAAGATCTGCAAGAATTAATGCAAAATAATGTTGGAATTGTACGGACAGATGAGCTTTTATCTGAAGGACTAGATGAACTTTCCAATTTATGGAAAAAATTTAATAATGTTAAAGCTGATGGCGCGAGCCAATTCAATCCAGGTTGGCATCAAGCTATTTCCCTGAGAAACTTACTTGTGACAGCAGAATCTGTAGCTCGAGCAGCAAAAATGAGAGAAGAAAGCCGAGGAGCACATACCCGAGTTGATTTTGAAGGGGAGCGCGATGAATGGCTTCAATATAATATTGTTATTAGCAAGTCTAATGAAGGCACGATGATCGTTGATAAGGTTATGCGAGATGAGCCCGACCCAGAGTTAAAAAGAATTGCCCAGCTTAGTATTGAAGAATTAGAAAATGAAGTATTGCTTGAAAAGGGAGAGTAATAGAATATGGGATTAAGAAATTTCAAATTATTTCGTGGTGATTCAAGAGAAGGAACTATGAAAGATTTCAAAGTAGAGGTGGATAAAGGCATGGTTGTTCTTGATGTAATACACCGTATACAATCTGAACAAGTAGGAGACTTGGCTGTAAGGTGGAATTGTAAAGCAGGGAAATGTGGTTCATGTAGTGTTGAAATTAATGGCAAACCAAAATTAGCTTGTATGACAAGAATGAATGAATATAGTCCGAAAGA
This sequence comes from Fidelibacterota bacterium, assembly GCA_002701785.1. GTDB lineage: Bacteria > Fidelibacterota > Marinisomatia > Marinisomatales > TCS55. The sequence continues at coordinate 35,258 of NZXC01000053.1, read as the reverse complement.
AACAATATCAGTTAGACCAATAAAAACATTTCCATTAATTAAGGATTTAGTTGCTGATGTCTCATGGAATTATAAACAAAATAAAAATATTACCCCTTTTACCCCGGATCCTAATAAAAAAGATAATAATGGTAATTATATTATGATGCAGGAAGATGTGGATAGAGTACAGGAATTTAGAAAATGTATAGAATGTTATTTATGTCAAAATGTTTGCCATGTATTGAGAGATCATGATAAAAAAAATGAATTTGTCGGCCCAAGATTTATGATACGATTAGCAAGTCTTGAAATGCATCCACTTGATAAAGCAGATAGAATAGAAAATATTAAAAATGATTATGGATCAGGTATGTGTAATATTACTCGCTGTTGTACTGATGTTTGTCCAGAGCATATACAAATCACAGATAATGGAATTATTCCTCTTAAAGAAAGAGTTGCAGATCGATATTATGATCCGATTATTTGGTTGTGGAATAAATTATTTGGTAACCCCAAATAGTGCTCTTTTTTAATTAAGTTATTATTCTATTAAGCAATAAATAATTATTTTAATCTAAAATTAACGGGTATAGAAATCCACACCCCCACAGCTCTCTCTCTTTGTTTTGCAGGACGAAAGCGAGTTTTCTTAATAGCCGTTACTGCTGCTTCATCTAATCCAGTATTTGGGATGCCTTTTAGAATTAAGGTATCTTGAACACGTCCTTTTTTATCAACAAAAACTTGAACAACAACTGTCCCCTCAATTCCTGCTTCTTGAGCAATTTCAGGATAAACCGGTTTAATAGATGATAAAGGTTGTGGAGGATCATCATAAGGAATAAACTTTACTCTTGGGCCCTCAGGAGGAGGAGGAGGAGCATCCCACGCCTCAAAACTATCTAAATCAGTTTCTTCAATAGTTAAATCATCAGCAATGTCTTCATCTTCAGATTCAACAGGTACAGATGGCCTTGCAGGGGGCGGAGGTTTTTCTATTTGCTGAGTTTGAGGAATATTTTCTATAATTATCTCTTGAAGCTCAAAATCTTCAAGTTCAAGTAATCCTAAATACCTAGGATAAATTAAAAATGTTAAAATTAATATTATTATACTAAAGAGAGTTGCAAGACGTATAATTAAAGGGTACTTAAACTTTAAGGATAAAATAGCTGCTTGATCTAACATTATTTTTATTATTCTACAGAAGTCTTGGATGAATAGTTTAGCATAAGCGCATCAGCCTTACGAAGTTCAGTATGGATATCTGAAACTAAGCCCATACGGGCTGATTTATCAGCCTTTATGGAAACAGTTAATTGAGGATCAGCAGCACGCTTAGAGTACATGATATGCCTAATATTTTCAGATCGAATAAGTTTATCCTCTATAGATATCTGCCCTTGTTTTGATAGCCAAATATGAGCAGTATGCCTTTTTGATTTCAATTTTTGAATGCGTTTTGCTTTAGGTAGTTCAACATCTAAACCCGAGTATTCCCGTAAAACTGTAGTGACCATAAAAAATATTAGAAGCATAAAAATAATGTCTGGCATTGAAGCCGTTGGAATATCACTGCTAATATTTACTTTTCTATCAAGCTTCATTATTCAGCATCTGCAATGGAAATTCTAGTCGCATTCGCACGCTTTAATTGATCAATTAAAGAAACATAATCCCCATATTTTGTTTTTTCATGAGCTTTCACAGATATAATTAATTTATTATTCTCAGCTAACCTTCTACGTATTTCCTTATTTACATCTTTCAGGGCAACGGGGTCACCCCCAAGCAAAACATTTCCCTGTGAGTTTATTAAGCAATTTAATATATTTGTTTTTTTAATCTCTAGCTCTTCACCTTCAGCTGGCAAGATAATCCCCAGCCCTTTATCCATATCAATGGTTGTAGTTACCAAAAAGAAGATTAATAGCAGAAATGCAATATCTGCCATAGATGCCGTTGGGATTTCGCCACCTTTAAACCTGCGCTTCTTACTCATTTATTTATAAAACTAATTTGACTTATTTTGATTCGTATAGTCTATCTAATATTTTAGCTGAGTACTCTTCCATTTCTAATAGTAGTTTATCGATCATTGAAACAAAAAAGTTCTGAAATATTTGAATAATCATAGCCACAATTAATCCAAATGCTGTTGTTAAAAGAGCTTGCGAAATACCTCCCGCCACAACGGCAGGCGAAATATCATTAGCAGCTGCAATAGCATCGAATGCATTAACCATCCCTGCTACCGTACCAGTAAAACCAAGCATAGGAGCTATAGTAATTATGGCATTAAGCCAAATCATATTTTTTTCTAAAAATGACATTTCTAAAGATGCGGCATTAGATATAGCTTTTTCAGCCTCTTCTAAACCCCTATCGATTCGTGATAGTCCAGCGCTAAATATTTTAGCAACAGGTCCTTCTGTATTATTACACAGCTCCAAAGTAGCGTCCACACCATTATTATTAAGAGTTTCTTCAACATCTTCAAAAAACTTGGATGTATCGATTGATGATGAAATAAGCGAATAAAATCTTTCACCAACAATTCCAAATCCNGCAAGAAGCAATATTAATATTGGCCACATGAATGGACCACCATTAATAAAATATTCTACCATATTATTAAACCTCCGTTAATATTGTTCAANTTCATTTCTTTTACNTCTAAATATTGGAAATATATTCATAANAAAATGAATAGTGGCGAATTTAATTGAATTTTTTTGTCTATCCATANGCTTTTAGAAAACCNCTCAAATTCAATTNTTAGATAAAATTATCAAATTNTTANAAAATTTAGCTNCCTTTAATTNCATTAAATNAATTNNTAGATAAAAATTCTTNTGCTTGNTCAAAATATTTTAGGGCCTCTGTTATTTGATTATCTTGCATTAGCCTAATGCCCCATTGCATATCTTTTCCCCATTTTGCCCCAGCAATTTCAGATTTAATCATATTTTTTATATATGATTCATCAATTNAAATTTCAGTAGTATCAGAATTTATTTCTAGTTCAATCAAATANTTTAAAAAATNNNNATAATTTGAATCATTAACCAACCATGATTCTTTGAANTTTTCAAAATNATCTAATGAATCTCCATATTCAGAAACAAATTTTGTACCCCAATTAAATAGNGGTCTTTTTTGACTACCAATTATTTTTTGAGTACTTTTATTTAAATTTNATTCATATGGTATATATTCATCAGGNGTAATGCCACCTCCCCCGTATACAACCCTACCTGCTCTAGTNTTATATTTNGGACGAAGTTCTTTTAATGAATCAATNATAGCTTCTCTATCTTTTTTGTACAATTCAGAATAATACTCCCGNGTGTTCCCATCTTCAAAAGGCCTTTGGATTAATCGNCCACTTGGCGTGAAATAACGAGCTATTGTTACCCTTATAGCAGATCCATCACGCAGTCCAAGTTGTCTCTGCACTAACCCCTTACCAAAACTTGTTTCACCTATTATTAATCCTCTGTCAAGATCTTGAACTGCTCCAGCAACAATTTCACTAGCACTGGCTGANCCCCTATTTAGTAAAATTATTAATGGGTAATCTGATCTCCCTTTAGAAGGTTTTGCCATAAAGACTTCATTGGTATTGTTGTGTTTACCAATCGTATATACAAGAGTATCTCGAGATGTTATAAACATATTTGCTATTTCAGCGGCTTGTTCCAAAAAACCNCCACTATTGTTTCTTAAATCCANGANCATACGTTTCATACCNAGATTATCTAATTTCTTTATNGCATTTTTCATCTCTTCTGATGATGTTGCTGTAAATCTTGTTAACCATATATATCCAGTTTTATCATCCAGCATTAGGGANGCACGAACACTATAAATGGGAATTATATCTCTAATTATTGTAACAGGGAACGGTTCCTCGCCTATCCTAGCAATTGTTAAGCCAACACTTGTTCCCTTAGGNCCACGTAAAGTTTTCATTACTTCATTTTTAGTAATNCCGTAAGCATCTTTACCATCTATTTCAATTATTTTATCACCGGGATGAAGTCCAACTCTTTCTGATGGACTATCAGCNACAGGAGCTATTACAGTNATATATCCATCTAATATATCAAACTCAATTCCAATGCCNTGAAATTTTCCACGGAAAATTTCATCGATTTCTTCTTGTTTTTTAGGCGGTATATATACAGAATGTGGATCAAGCTTCTCCATAAACCCATGAAAGGCACCATCCCATATTTTTTCTAAATCAACATCATCATAATAATATTCGTTAACATATTGTATCATTTGNTTAAAAATTCTGAATTTATTTTCAATAATACGGTAAGTNTCCTTGGTTGCAGAATAAAGGTTNCGAACAGAAGGAAGCGTAATAATTATAGTAATTATAATTACTGTTGTGAGAAAAGAAAAATTTACATGGGACTTATATGATTTTTTCATGATTAGTTAAAATTAATATGGNCTAATTATAAACCGAANTATATCATTGTTCTGAATGAAAGTGCAGATAAAGCAGATTTTGGTGAATCACTAATTTGAAAACGATCATTTANCTTCCATTGNCCAGCCTGAATNATGCCCTTATTATATCCNATGCTTATTCTGAGGCCAACCCNATCTGTTATTTGCCATTTAACAGCCATATATGGNTGAAAGTTAAAAAATGATCCACTCAAATTTGTCATGCCAGTACTAATTGATATTGGTGGTAAATATGAATTTTGTAAATCTTGAATTTCTTGCTCAGTATTAACTTCATATATAAGATTATTATTTTGAACATACCCATAATTGTTATTAAAACTCGAATCCCATCTTGGGGTACCAGTATTTTGATCNACTGAAATAATNGTTCTTCCAANTCCAAACATTGCNCCGCTTGCAACTTCCANATCTCGAAAAATTGGNACTACATATTCCATGGTTATTGCACTTATCATAAAAGTAAACTTTGCTTCAACTGTTGGGACAAAAANCCCACTGTAAGACTCAGTTNTATCTNCATTATACTGNGGATCCCCACCTTGNGCNGGGGTTATAGTATCTTGAATTCCAGCTANCCCATTATTNTCTATAGCAAGAGTAACACTTAATGCATTACTTATTCTGGAGGTTCCAATACCNGCATATCCCCCCAATCTCCATCTNCCGGAAATTTGTGTAAAACCTTCTCCACCATGAACAACAAAAGGGTTATTAAAATCATCGGGGTTAAGCCCCACTTTTTTTAGTTGGTTTGTGCCTGGTATTGAATCAAGCATCATATACATGGGACTATACCCTATTCCTCCGCCAAAATAGTCTTCCACAGGGTAGAGGTCACTTTGTGCGCTAACTAATAATGGAATAGAAAGAATAAGTACTTTATATAGTTTCATTATACCTTCAGATTGCAATCGTATCAAATTTAACTTTGGAAATTTATCCTTTACAATTCCAATTCGGTAGCGAAATGTTTATAATAAAGAAAGAACAATTATTTATATATTTACTTAATAATAATAAAATTATATATGATAATTAGATATTGGACGGTTGATATTATATTATTGTATATTCTAGTATAGAAATCAATGTACAATTGTTTTCGCATAAAGCCTCGGAAGGCACTAATGAATAATTTGCGAGGGCTGATTTTGCTATTAGCCCTACCCATATCTTTGTGTCTTCATGCTAACCCAATTAAGATTATAGGGACTTATGATCTTAATAAAAATAATCTAAATGAAATTCTGATATTAAAAGATGGTGGAATACAATATGTAGAAATTGATGATGATAATAATCATCAAGAACTATGGTACTATCATCCTAATGGAGTAAGATCTGCCTCAATAGTTGATGTAACATTAGCAAATATTAATCAAGATCCTAAGCCAGAAATAATTGCAATAATATCCTCCCCATCAATTATTTCGGATAAAAAAACTCCTTGGCTTGTAGCATTCAAATGGACAGGAAGAAGGTTTTCCTCGGTCCCTATGGAACTTTTTGATTTCCCTGGTGAAAAAGATTTATTACGTCCTTCAAATATTAATTTTCATCAGGCAGATTCCCTATCTATGTTTGCAGTGTCTTTCGGAAGCCCTTCTAGAAAAGCTGCAATTTTTAATTTAGTAGAGGATTTTGGAACCCTATCTATTAATGAGCCTAAAATTATTCATCCAGAAATATTAAAAAATGGTTATGGTAGAGTATATACAGCCTTGCTAACAACAAATAATGGTGAAATGATATTAATTTTTAGCAAAGAAAATAATATACTTAAAACAGGAATATTTTCTGTTAATGATGGATCAGAAATTTCATCAGATTTACTTGTTTTGGAAGACAAAGAAAATCTATATGCACCAGACATATGGGTATATGATATTACTTATAATGATGAAGAAGGAGTTTTATTACCGTTTCAGAATGATGAAGTATTAATGCTATCTTATTTGGATAATAAACTATCTTTAAGGCAATCTGAATATTCAGGAAAAAATTTGTTTAGTATTGCTGATACATCATCATCAGAAGTGATAAATAATACTATTTTAAAAAGGATTGAATCGGGATTATATAAAATACTTGATGAGGAATTATCTACTGAATCTTCAATTGATCAAGTAGCAATTGATTCCCTCATAAGCAATATTTCTAAGGTCGATTCAATATTTGTTGGAGATTCTATAAAGATACCAGCGACAGTTGATTCCGCTGGAGGATTTTATAGTTTTCAATGGCTAGTAAAGCCCCCAATGGGTACAATCTATAAACCACATACTGGGAAAATTAATTGGATCCCAACTGATAATCAAACTGGAGAAAATATTTTTGCTTATCTTTCTCAAATAAGATTGGGTGAAAAACTTCTTAGTGTATCCACACCATTTGGCAAACAACATCAAATAATCCCGATATTATCTGATTCTCTTTTCGCATTTAAACTTTTTGTAAAAGACACATTAGCCCCTATTACAAAATACGTTCCAGATGAATTTATTATTCCTGAAGATAGAACAGCAACAATAACACTAGTTACTAGGGATAGTTCTATTTCTAGATATCATTTTGATGGCGAACATTACTTCAAATTATATGTGGGTTATGATTTATTTAAAGATTATTCACAATCTGTGCTTACTACAAGCATTAGATCTAACCTTTCCCTAGTGGATAAGTCTGTTTCTTCAAAATTATCGTTTATACGAGAGAATATACCTGATAGTTCTCTTACAACAATATCCATGGATCATGATTTAATTAATAACACTTTAAATATAACAACCTCTAATACATATGACACTATTCCACAATCATATAGCCCTGAAGACTGGAATCCAGATTGGTATCTGTATCCTAATTATGTATTTAATGGATTTTCTCAAACCCTCTCTATGGATTCTATTAATAATAATCTAAAATTCAAGATAAATGAAGATTTAAAGTCCCATCCTTATACTAATATTTCTGTAACTGTGCCCTTAGGCGAAAATTTTTATACAAGCGCCTTTTCATTTCCAAATGAAATTTATGTAAAGACTATAGATGTTGTTATTACGGTAGATTCATTATCTAGAAAATCTGTTACAGCAACCTATGAATTCTATGGAAAAGTTTCTGCCAATTCTTTAGCTGGGATTTTCGATTTGAAAGATCGAGTAAGGTTTAATAAACAATTTCTAGAAAGCAAAAAATTATTAAAAAGCACTAGTTTAAAAACATATAAAACAATTGACGATACTTCTACAATTGACTCTTCTATTACTGATTTACTATCTTCAGATTCAACTTTACAAAATAATAATTTAGTTGCCCCGGATAGCGCAGCTGTACTGCAGGATGATTCTACCAGTGTAATTGCCCCGGATAGCGCAGCTGTACTGCAGGATGATTCTACCAGTGTAATTGCCCCGGATAGCGCAGATGTTAAAATAGAATAAAAATAAATGACCTATAAATATATTATCACGTTTTTGTTTTTATGTTCTGTAGAAATTGGGCTATCTAAGGAACTAAAAATAATTGATATGGAAGGAACGTATGATTTAGATGGTGATGGTCAATATGAATTTGCTGCATTAGAATATAACAGATTAAATGGTCATACTATTTCTATGATACGTTATTATGAGATAGATATTGATGGGTATCAGAATTTATCTTGGGAATTAGAAATGCCGGATGGATTATTGGGAAGTTTTATAGGAGTAAAGCTAGCTGATATTATTGGAGATGGCACGCCAGAGCTTGTTGCTGTTGCAAATTTATCATCTAATGGAGATGAAACAATATTGCAACCAATAATATTTTATTATAAATGGTATGATGATGGTTTTTCTGAAACCCCCTCTGGATATTTAAATATTGGAGATCAAAATGATTTTGTTAGATGTCATAATTTTGATCTTATTGACTTGGATAATAATAATGATCAAGAAATATTGTTATCTCTTGGAAGCCCAATGAGAGCATTAGCCTTAATTGACGTAAACAGTGAAGGCGATTTGATTATGATAGAGCGCTTAGAGCCAACCGCACTAAGCACAGGAGTAGGTTTTGTATATGGTAAATCTATTGATTGGAATAATGATGGATATGATGAAATAATTTGTTTTAGCCCTGAGGGGAATGTTCTAAAAATTCAACCATATTTTAATCGTAATGGAAGACTGGTTTTAGGAGATGCTAAACAAGAAATAATAACGGGAATAAACGGACTTTTGCCCATGTCCATAATTGTTTCTGATTGGGATTCTGATGGATTTAAAGATATTCTTTTGCCTTTTCAGTCTGGACATGTAGTTGCTATGACTTTGTCTCCAGCCACTGTTGCCATTGATGTTTTGCCTATTGATGCAGGTCCTTTATCTGATATGAGTGTTGTTGATATTAATTTAGATAATGTGAATGATCTATTCCTTGTTTCTGGAGAAATGAATATGATAACAATGGCTATAGGATCTTTGGATACAGTTGGGTTAAAAACTAGCTATTTTACATTGGAAACTGATACAGCTGGTGCACAGGTTTTTAATATTATTCCTATTACTGAAAAAGGTGTATATACTGGATCCATAATTGCTTCAAGCTGGAACGGTCAAGCAAGCAATGTTTTTTTAACGGAAATTGGTAAGATTAAAATTGATATTCCATCTCCAGATGAAGAAGATGTCATAACTGCTTTAGATGAACAGATTGATTTAATAGACCTATTTCCAGAAATTAAACATGCTATGGATTTGCCAAAGCTCCCTAAACCTCCTGCTACGACCGGTCAGATGTTGCCAAAAGATATTTTACCTAGACATATTCTAACTGAAAACCAACTTTTTACTTATAAGATACCTGAGGATGCGGCTCGCCAATTTTATAGTTTTCGCTGGCTAACTCCTCCGCCTAAGGGAATGTTTTTTCATTATGAAAGTAGATCTATTCAATGGGTCCCCGATGACACACAGTTAGGAGCCTATAAATTAGGATATAGAGTAGAGATGAAAATAGGGGAATCGGTTTCATTAGAAGCAACCATTAAAGATTCACTATTAACATACCAGATCATTCCAGAATTAGAAGGAGATGATGAATATTTGTGGATTTATGTTAATGATCCACCAAAATTTGTTACCAAACCCGTTCTAACAGAATTTGTCGCGAACTCTACATTCGCTTATAGCCCTGTAGTAAGAGATAGAAATATTGATACAAACATTAGATATTTTCTCGAATTTGCTCCAGATGATATGATTCTAGGCGAAAATGGTAGTTTAGTATGGAAAACAGACAGTGCAGATGTAAATGTTTACGATGTAAGACTTATTGCTACAGATGGGTTCGATCGCGATATACAAGAATTTAAATTATATGCAAGAGCTGGTGTGAAAATTATTTCAAGACCGCTTGTTGATTTAAAAGTGAATGAACCTTATCAATATCAAGTAGATGTATGGAGGCCTGAATTATCTCAGGAAATCAAAGTTAAATTACTTCATGCCCCGATTGGTATGTTAATTAATAAAAATAATTTTATTAATTGGACACCAGAAACCACCCAATTAGATACTCAATATTTTGCTATAGAAGCTAGCCATGGCGTTGCAAAAGATACTCAAAATGTGGCAGTATTTGTTAATCATCCACCTATTATTTCTTCTGCACCACCACTTATTAATGTGGTCAATGTTGGATCAACCTGGGATTTTCAATTAGAAATTTCAGATCCCAATATGGCTGATAAATTAACTATTACATCATTAGAATTACCTGAGGGAATGAGAATAGACCCTTTTACATGGAGATTACGTTGGGATCCGACAGATGAAGAACTTGATTTTTCACATATGAGGCTAGAGATTACAGATGGAAAGGAAACATATTTTATAGATTCAGACTTTTATGTTAATGCTCCTATAAAAATAGTATCTGTCCCTCCTATGACAGCTAATTTAGGGGAACCCTATCAATATAGGATATTGAATTCGGATAAAAATAAGAGTGCCTTGCTTCCTTACGATAAGACTATACGCATAGATGAAATTAATTCAGTTAGAATCTACTCGATTGATATAACTGATGATGTTTATCAAGAAAATATCGGAAGGTATATTGGTGAATGGGAAAGCGCTGAGGAAATTTATTTAACAGATAACGACAAGCCTGAATCAAGTGCTTTTTCAAGATTAAATGCAAAAAAATATGTTAATAATATTTTTTGGGAAAATGAAAGACTTTATATATTAATAAAGACTGTTGATGATAGAACGATAGGGATAAAAGATCTATTATGGGAATTTTTTCAGGGATCAAAGGGTAAGCCGCCAAAGGTAATTGTTGAAAGATTAAGTCCTATAAAATATACACTCCTAGAATTTCCTGATGGTATGGAAGTTGATGAGTATTCCGGTATAATTAATTGGACACCAGGTCCCGAGCAACACGATTCTCATACAATTAAACTTCTAGTTTCAGATGGATATATGAAAGATGAACAAACCTATGAAATTTATGTAAACCATAAACCTGTAATTGTATCTAATGCCCCTAAATCAGCTTTAGTAGATGAGGTTTATAGATACCAAATTCAAGTTGAAGATAAAAACTCAAATTCTGAATTAGTTTATGAGCTTTTAAAAGCACCACAAGGTATGCAGATGACTGAAGATGGCAAAGTTGTATGGATACCTCGGGCGGCACAAATAAACAATCATTTGTTTACAGTGCGAGCTACAGATGGTTATTCTGAGGATGTTCAAAAATCGCAGGTTTTTGTAAATATTCCACCTTCTATTATTTCTATTCCTAAACCCGTTGCTCTTACCGGATATGAATATAGGTATAAATTAGTGGCAGAAGATTTGAATAAAGATAAGATAAAATTTAAACCAATTAAACTCCCAAAATATTCTACATTTAATAAAAGAACTGGTTTAATACAATGGCGTCCAAGGAATAATCAGCTTGGGCCAAATGACGTAATTATTGCAGCTATAGATGAAAGAGGGGCAACAACTGCTCATGAGTTTAAAATACACGCTTTTGAAAACCCAAGTGCAAGACAATTTGTTAATACAGGGTGGCCACTTATGTTAACTTTTGTAGGAATGATGTTTGCTTGGGGAGCAGCCCAAATCTAATTAAGATCAAGTTTTTGTAATATAATATCTAAGCATAATTTTGATATTGAAAATTGCATTGGCAATGCAAACAGCTTATTAATAATATTTTTATTAGCATATTTCAATTTAATTAAATCCTTTTCTGTTGTAATAAGAAAATCAGGTTTGTGATTTAAAATCTTTTTTTCAATAAAATAAAAGTCATCATCTTTGTATTCATGATGATCATTAAAAGTTATATGATCAATAAAATCTATATTTTGCATTTTTAGCGTTAATTCAAAGCTTAAAGGGTCCCCAATACCTGAGATAGCTAATGCTCGTTTATTTTTCATCTTTGTCAAATTAATTTCCCCCCCATTAATATCTAATAAATTATTAGATGGTTCATATTTGCTATTATAGTGATTTATATTTAATGATTTTAGTTTATTAATAATAAAGTTTGATGGAGTTTTAATATTCATTTTAGTTATTATTACAACATCAGACCTTTTTAAGTGTTGCCATGGTTCCCGTAATAATCCGTAAGGTAATAATTTGTAGATATGTTTTGGTTGATTTGCATTAATTAAATTTATATCAAGATTTCTATTTAATGATCGGTGTTGAAAACCATCGTCTAAGATAATTAATTGTGGTTTATATTTATCAAATAAATATTGGCCACCCCTATATCTATTATTATCAATAACTACTGGTATATTAATTAATTTCTTTGCTATTAAAACAGGTTCTTCACCAAAATATTTCCAATCTTTTTTATTTATATTTTTTGAATTTAAATCAATTGTTCCTTTTGAAGATCTTCCATAGCCCCTACTTAAAATTCCAACTTTAAACCCACGTTGTTTAAAGAATTTTGCAAAGAATATTACCGCAGGAGTTTTTCCAGTCCCACCTACAGTGATATTGCCAATACTAATAACTTTGCATGGAAGATTATATGAAACGAATAACCCTAAATTATAAAAAATATTTCGCCAGTAAATTATACCCCAATAAAATAGTGCTAAAGGGAAAAATAATACACGAAAGTGGGAATTATGAAGAAAATTATACAAGAACGCGTTTATCAACTAATAGTTCTAAGTTATCCATTGCTTCTTTAATTATAGATAAGCATTCATCGAAAGATTGTTTTTTATCAAAATATATAGGATCTCCNTAGATAACTTCAATGNGACCAAAAGGTTTTGGNACATAAAAAGTATCCCAATTGGTAAATNCCCAATGTTTTGTACAATACGCTGAAGCAGGAATAATAGCGGCACCAGTCATTTGTGCAGCNCTGANGACCCCAGCTTTAGGTATTTTAGCAGGACCTTTCGGNCCATCAGGTGTCATTGCNACCAANGAACCTGGGATATTNAAAGCANTAACAATACCTTCAAAAGCCTCTTTCCCTTTATCNGAACTTGANCCTCTTATAACTTTCCANCCTATATCTAGGCATATACGAGAAATGATTTCTGCATCATTATGTGTNCCTGCAACTGCGTAATATTGTTTTTTTGANAATTGTTTTACAAAAGTCAAAACTCTACCATGCCAAATTGAAATTATTACNGACTGATTATTNTTAATTAANTTCTTATAATTATTNTCACCCTCAATGNGCCATTTATTTGTATTATACAANAATAATACAATCCATTTNCCTANTTTTGATAGTAAATATAATTTTATCGATTTCATATNGGTAANNTTTTTATAATCTCTTGAGCGCCTCTATCATAAACCCCAGGGATTCCTAAGGTTCGTCTTATTTGATCNTATCCTAATAGCATATTCTTNCGTGATGNAGTATTATTTAATAGCGGGATAATTGCGTTTGNTAGATTATTTACTGTCATATTATTTTGTATAAATTCTGGTACTATCATTTTNTTTGCAATCAGATTTACTATACATGCAAACTTCACANTTGACATATTTTTNGCTAATAACCATGTTAGGCTGGAAAAACGATAAAAGACAACNATTGGAATNTCTAGAACTGCTGATTCTAATGTNGCTGTACCAGANGCTACTAATGCTGCATTTCCNTACTGTAGNGCNAATTGAGGGTGCTCTCTTTCNATTTTAATAAAACTGGGAATATTANCAATGGAAACGCCAGGAGCTTTCCCAAGTANAACATTTAGATTAGGAATATCTAACATTATTTTTTCAATTGTCTTGATTAAAATTGGTAAATGCTGCTTTACTTCTTGCTGTCTACTCCCTGGGAAAATTGATAATATTTTATCATTTGGATCTAAGTCATGNTTTTTATAAAAATCTAAAGATAAATTTGGATATTTCAATTCTATAAATGGGTGTCCTATAAAACTGGTTTTAACATTGCGCTTTTCAAACCATTCTTGTTCAAAAGGAATAATTGATAAACATTGATCTACGTTATCTCTTAAAATAGAGACTCTTTTTTCTTTCCACGCCCAGACTTGTGGNAANATAAAATATGTAACAGGAATNCCCAATNTTTTNGATTCTTTTGCTAAGCGCAAGTTAAAACCTGGATAATCAACTAAAATAATACGTTCAGGTTTATTCTCTTTTATCCAATTAATTGTTTTCCCCATCACACTCATCATAAATGGCAGATACTTTANAACNTCAACAAATCCAACTATTGCTAGCTTATTAATATGTTCAATAATCTGCACACCTTCTTTTTCCATTCGATCTCCNCCATGACCGTAAAATTCAATGTGTTGATTATATTTTTTTATATGCTGCACTAATTTAGATGCGTGTAAATCTCCAGATTCTTCTCCAGCTACTATAAAGACTTTGTAAGAATTATTATTTTTCATTTTAAATAGTGTTTAAAATATATAATCANTATTAATAAAATTATATTTTGAAGGGTCCTTTTTTCAGTTTTTATTGTTTTTGAAAATTTCATTGGTANATATTTATCTTTATTTTTCCATGATGTTAATCGAGGGAAAAATATTGGCACATTGTTCATATAATTTTTGTATTCTTTTCCAAAAATATCNATTAANGTATTTTGCTCTAGATTAATAATTAAGTAATACTGAATGATAAAAAAGGCCCATGTTACTATTAACATGGANAAAATATTGAGCGAACCTGCAACAAACACAACCCCAGAGTAAATAATCATATTCCCTATATATAAAGGATTTCTTGTATAGCCATATGGACCTGATGTGCATAATGATGGAGCTCCAACATTTGTNGTTCTTGTGATGCCTCCTGCATAACTAACTGCCCACATACGGAGCGATTCCCCAATGGCTATTAATATAAANCCTATTAATACATTTTGAATCTCTNGATGAGAATTATATAATATATATAGAGCTAAAGGAATAGGCGTATAACTTCTATATTTAAATAGGAAATTGCCTGTATCCATTAATGCAGATCCTCACGGATCATTCGATCAATTTTTATTGCTAGTTCCAATGCATTCTTTGCTGCAGCGCCATCAACCATTGGCTTTGAAATACCATTTATACTATCAGCAAAATTTTNAAGTTCGGCTTTTAATGCATCAAAAGATAATATTTTAGGTTTTTCATATATAATGTGTTTTTTCTTTCCATGATAGTCAAAATCAACATCTTTTATTGCAGTTATATTTTTTTCGTTTTTCTCAACAATACGATATACTTCTGTTAATCCAATTAATAAATCAATTGTAATATAGAGATCTTGTTGAAATATTTTGATTTTTCTCACATCGTCTTGCGCCACTCTACTTGATGTCACATTAGCAATTGTGCCATTTTTAAATCGAATTCTTGAATTAGCAATATCTATTGAATCAGTTAATATTGATATGCCATTGGCATAAATTGTCTCTATATCGCTATTTACTAAAAATAATAATATGTCAAGATCNTGAATCATTTTATCTAAGACTACTGGCACATCTGTACCACGAATATTATAGGGAGCCAGTCTCTGTATTTCTATATACTTTGGTTTTAGCGTGTAATTATTTAGCGGAATTAATGCAGGGTTAAACCTTTCAATATGACCAACCTGAATTATCACATTTTTATCATTTCCTAATTTTANCAGTTTTTCAGCATCGTTTACAGATTTAGCTATTGGTTTTTCAATGAATATGTGTTTTTTAGCTTTAATACAATGATAGGCAATATCAAAATGTGTTTCTGTGGGAGTAACTAAAGAGATTGAATCACATGCTTCAATTAATTCATTGATATTATTGTATAGTGGAATACCATATTTTGTTCCGATTGACTTAGCCCTTTTTTCATTAATATCATGAATTCCAATTAATTTAAAACTATCAATTGATTTTAAATGTTTTACGTGATGTTCTCCCAAGTGACCAACACCAATGACACCAATATTAATTTTCTTTATGGTTTTATTCATTATTAAAAAAAGATGCTAACTCAAATTAAGTATTAAAATCTTTTATATGTTAAAAGAAACTAATTGTTCATTAAATAATATAAATATTACTTCATTTCGAAATATCTTGTTTTTTGGAAGAATTACATTCAATTTTTCATCAGAATTCCAAGCATGGTAAACTATAATTACAAAGATTATCCCGTTTGCTGATGGCAGATAATATAAAAACCGGTGTTGGGTTTATCATTCCAGTTGCTTCTTTAATTGGCTTTGTTCTATCTATTTTATCAAGCAATTATTTTAATGGGATTATTTTTATTNTAGCAGGTATGATAGTATGGATGTTGTATATACTTGTTGTTGAATCAACTACACCAGCTTTAATGGGTAACATATTAATCCTTTTTATTGTTTTATTATCNTTAGCTGTATTTCTAAACTATGGCATATCGCAAAANATTTTTGGAGGTTATGAACTAAAATCTGATGGTTCGTTAATCGCTCTTCTCGTATTATTTTTTGGGGGAATAATTGGTATGATTTTCCGTCAATATATTTCAGGGTTACCGGCACCTTCATTAAGCTCGGAAGATCTTGTTTTAGTTAATAAAGCCTTAGAAAAATCTAAAAATACTGACAATACAAAATCTGATCCAAAAGTTATTGTAGTTAAGCAAGAAATGCCNAGAGAANAAGATGAAGAAGATGAAGANGANGAAGAGTGGGATTATTCCCAAATGTATGCATATCCTCCCAATTATTATGAAGAATATGAAGACGAAGAATATGAAGACGAAGAATATGAAGACGAAGAATAAATTATTATAATTATATAGATAAAGAGAAGTTTAATTTCCTCTTTCGTTTTCAGTCATAGCTAAAACAATATTTGTAGTACCAATAAATGCCTTATGTTGTTCAATTGATGATTTAGCAAAATAATATAATGTGAGCACATAAGATATATGAAACCACCATTCATTAACTTTACCCAGAAAAAATGCTCCATCAACAATTACAGTAATCATAAATAATATAGTTACTGCAAGGGTCGGGGGATACAGCTTTCGTTTAATAGCAAGAATACCCTTATAAAATTTATTATCTTTTGATAATGTGTACTCTTTTATATTAACTCCAGCACCCACAAAAAAGAAAATAATCAAAGTTTGAGTAGCAATAAAAATTAAGCTGACAAATAAATCAAATGAAACATGTTGTGAAGGCCAAATATTAACATAGTGGTTTATTCCAATCAATATTAAACCAATAGCGGAAAGAAAAATTAATATATATGATGTTATCATAAAGAACCACATAAAAAAACCTACACATTAAAATGGAAATAAATACAATCTCCATCACACACTACATATTCTTTACCTTGTAATTTTGCTAATCCAGCTTCTTTCACGGCTTTTTCAGATCCATGTTCTATTAAATCAGTATATTTGATCACTTCTGCCTTAATAAAACCTCGTTGAAAATCTGTATGTATTTCACCTGCTGCAAATGGCGCAGTGGAACCTTTTTTTATAGTCCAACTTCGTACTTCTTTCGGTCCTGCCGTAAAGAAAGTTTCAAGACCTAAAAGATTAAATGCTGATTTAATAAGCTTATTCAACCCTGGATCAGATAATTTATATTCTTTAAGATATATTTTTTTTTCATCTTCAGGTAATACTGCAATTTCTTGTTCAAGCTTGCTGCATAGAGAAATAGAAATATTGCCACCCTTTTTTGCGTATTCAGATAATTTATTATTTAAATCACTTATTTCATTATTTACGATATCAGATTCACTCACATTGGCAACATACAGTATGGGCTTATACGTTAGTAAATTTAACTTTCTGATAATTTCTATTTCTTCATTATTTGTAGTAAAAGTTCTTGCTTTATTTCCATTATTACAATGATCTAATAGAGAACTAATTAATGAAAATTTTATCTGATTATTTTTATCTCCTGATTTTGCAAGTTTTTCTGTTTTTCGATATTGTTTTTCAAGTGTTTGTATATCCGCTAAGATCAATTCAGTTTCGATTATTTCTACATCGCTAATAGGATCAACGTTCCCAGTTACATGTGTTATATTTTCATCTTTAAAACAACGGACCACATGGATTATTGTATTTACTTGGCGTATCTGTCCTAAAAATTGATTACCTAGCCCTTCACCTTTACTTGCGCCCTTTACCAGACCAGCTATATCTGTAAATTCAACAGTTGAGTTTGTAACAAGATTTGGGTTATAAACTTTTTTTAAAGAGCTTAATCGTTCGTCAGGTAATTTTACAACCCCCACATGAGGGTCAATTGTACAAAATGGATAGTTTTCTGTTGGCACATTTGAAATTGTTAAAGCATTAAACAGTGTAGATTTTCCTACATTTGGTAGCCCAATTATTCCGCAGCGTAAAGACATTAAATAATATTATTAACTTATATAAATTATTAAAAGGGGTCTAGAGATGGGTCCATGCCAATATCCCAGACTAGTTTTTCAAATAATCCAACCTGTAGGTTTTTTGCAAAATATATTTCTTTATTTTTTACTGATAGGCTAGCATCTCCCCATGCCATAAAAGTTGGTTTTTTAATAAATTTTCTAATATGTATCGTATACGTTATAATTGTATGGTATGGTCTTACTTGTCCTTTAAATTTTAATTCTTTTACACCCAAGGCTCTGCCTTTTCCTTTACCCCCACACCACGATAGAAAAAAACCGATTAATTGCCAAAACCCATCCAACCCTAAACAGCCAGGCATTACAGGGTCATTTTTGAAATGGCATTCAAAAAACCAATCATTTTCAGATATATCTAGCTCAGCTTTTATATAACCTTTTCCATAGTCCCCACCTGTTTCTGAAATTTCTAGGATACGATCTATCATTAACATTGGTGGTAAAGGCAATTTCCCAATACTCTTATTAATGAATTTCCCATTAGCAATTTCTAATAGATCTTTTTTGTTAAATGAAGACTTACGACTCATAGTTCACTAATAAATTAAATAGGAATTTATATAAGAAACTTAGTTTCCATATTACTCTTTTCTAAATTCAATATAATAAATATGGAGTTTTTATGACTGATTGGGTTTTAATATTAGGCTGTTCAACTGGGCACGGGGGCGCAACAGCAAAACGATTAGCAAAAGATGGTTATGGAATTATTGGATTTCATCTTGATCGCGGAGAGGTTAAAAAAGAAGCTGAATTATTAAAGGAAGAAATATCAAAAATAAACGATGGGAAAGTATTTTTTTGGAATATAAATGCTGCTTCTGTTGATGTTATGGATGAATATATTCCTAAAATAAGTGAGATAACCAAAGGACAATCAATAAAACTACTCCTACATTCAATAGCTTTTGGAACAACAACAAACTTTTTTTCTGATAAACCCGTTACTCAAAAACAAATGGATATGACTGTTCATGTTATGGGCAATTCTTTATTATACTGGACACAAAAATTACTTAATATGCAATTGCTAGGACAGGGATCGCGAATTTTAGGATTAACAAGCGAAGGTAATTATTTAGCCATGGATGGATATGTCCCTGTAAGTGTAGCAAAAGTTGCAATGGAAGCTATAATAAGACAAATAGGTTGGGAACTTGGGAGGTATGGTATAACAGCAAATTCTTTACAAGCAGGCATTACCCCAACAAGGGCTCTTACAAAAATAACTGATAATTGGGAAGATTGGATAGAAAAAACTAAGAAACGTAATCCGATGAGAAGAACCACTAGCCCTGATGATATAGCAAATACAATTTCATTATTATTAAAACAAGAAGCTGATTTTATAAATTGCTCTATTATTTATTGTGATGGAGGAGAGCACCGCTCAGGAACATTTTAGTATAATTCAGATATCTTTCTTCAGCTTAAGAAGGATCAGACGGTTGATTTAACCTTATTTGCTTTTTTATCAAATCTACCAGTTCATGTGAATCATTATTTGGCTGCAACTGGAAGCTTGACTCTGCAGCATCTAATGCAAATTCCCACCATCCTTTTTTTGTATACATTAAAGCTAAATGATAATGCGCAGAAGATAAGTTATTATATTCTGCTCTACTTAGATTTTGAGTTGACTCAGGATAAAGACGTATAACCTCACGATATTCAGATATAGCTTCATCGTAAAGACCTTTAGAGTTATACCATTTTGCTAATTCTAAATGTCTATTGGGGTTATCATCCATACAGCTATATAACGCCATTATGATGACCGAGGTAATGATGATTTGGTATGATTTAAGCCTAAACATCTGTGTTTGACTACGGTGTAATTTCAGCTCTGTCTTATTCGAAAAGCAAGTAAAAATATATTATCTAATATTATAAGATATTATTTGTTTTTTATGCATATTGCTTGGATCATCTACAAAAAAGATCATAATAAATATTCCTATTAATAAAAAAACACCAATCCCCATTAATATAATCTCCATATTAATAAATTCGCTAATACTCCCAACAATTGTAATCGCTAAAAAAGTGAATGGAGCCAAAATTGTATCAGTTAAAGCCATATAAATTTTGCTATCCCCTCCATCTGCAAATTTATAAATCAAATTCATAGCAGATGGCATAAATGCTCCTAATCCTAGACCAAGAAATAAAAAAATAATATAAACATGAAACATATTATTAGCTAATAATGCAACTAAAAGAGCCATTAAATAAGATATGAATGATAATAAAATTGAATTTTTGTGACCGTACAAGTCTCCAATCCACCCGGAAAGTAAACTGCCAGCACCTGAAGCAATAACATTTATAATAACAAAAACACCAGCTTCACTAATATCGAAACCAAACTTATTCTGTGTATACACTGCATACAAACTAATTGCTGGATAATTTGCAGTAAGAAACATTCTAGATATAAGATAATTACGAAAATTAAAATTTGTTTTTATTATAGATTTTGTTTCAGATAAAAAATCATTTATAGATTTATTTTTATGATTATTTCTATCCAGTTTTATATGATACCATTTAAACAATATCGTCCCTATTAAAATACAGGTGAAAAAAATTAGAAATCCCCATCCAAAATTTTGTGGAAATGGTATATTACTATTTAAAACTAATCTGACAGCAAATCCTCCAAAAAAACCACCGATGCTATTCCATGCAAAAGATATTCCAAGATATTTACCACGTTTATTAATTGAAAATGTATGATTAAGAAATTCAGTCCAAATAGGAATAATGATGCCGATACCTATTCCATAAAGAATGAAACATATATAATACAATATCCAAGAATATGGACCAATTGGAGCAAAAAAGGCGAATATGAACCCAGCAAAGAATATTGGTGGCATAGCAAAAATATGAACCCCAATTACTGTTCGTTTTATATTTTTAATATTTCTACCAATAATTGCTGTGAATAATTGTGGAAATGCAACTAAAATTGACCACAATCCAGCAACAGATAAGCAAATTCCCTGAGGAGCACCAAGTTGTTTTAAAAATAATGGAATAATGGCATAGAGAGTATGAAAAGATAGACCTATACCCCAAAAGAACTCATGAGCACAGTTTAATATAAGATTATGCCTATCTTGATTATTTATATCTTTCATAATTACTTATTGTTATCTCTTGATAATAATATAATTGAAGATAATAATAAGATAGCTCCTATAAATTGTGCAGCTTCAAGAGTTCTTGATCTATAAAACCAATCTATAAACATTGCTGATAGTGGCCAGAACAGTTCATATAGAGTTGCATGAGATGCTGGTATGTTTTTAAGTCCGTAATAATAAATGAACAATGCTATAGACCCTGTGGATATGCTTATAATAAATATTGATAACCATTGGGATTTGGTTAAATCAACTATTATGTGTAAATCCTGTGTTCCAATAATGATAATTATACAAGTAACCGATGTAATAATTAATCTAAGTGATGTGACAATTTGAAATGATAGTTTTTTTAAAGCATGCTTGCCTAATACTGTTGAGCTTCCCCAGCTAAATGCAGCAAGTAATGCAAATAATGATGCAATGATCATTTTATCTTCCCATTGAGATATTGGTTGCAATCCAAAAGTAACTAAAAAGCTTCCAGTAATTGCTACACTTGCTAAAAATAAAAACTTTTTCGAAAGTTTTTCTTTTAAAATTACAGAAGCCAAGCTTATTGCAAATAACGGTTGGAGTTTTTGTAATAAAACAACAACTGATAAGTTTATATAGTTTACATAGCTTAGAGCGCTAGTATAAAAAAAAGTACCTAAAATTCCACCGCATATACTTATCCAAAATACAGACATCCATGTTTGTTGATTTATTTTTTTTATTTCTTCTCTAGCTTTTAAAATGAATGGAATAAATAAAACTGCTCCAATAATATGTTCAATTGTAACTATTATTAGTGATGGTACGCTATAAAGCGCCTGTCTTAATAAACCGTCAAAACTCCATAAAATTGCTGCAAAAACAATAGCAAGTTGTGGTAAAATTTTTTTCATAAAGTATCTAATAAACTATATAGTTATTAGTTTAAGCTGATCCGCCAAAACCTGAAATCTCAGATAATTCCACTCCAAAAGATTTTGCTGCAATTTGCCACATTTTTGATTCATTAGTATTAAATACAAAATCAATTGAAGTAGATTGCATTAGCCAATCACCATTTTCAATTTCTTTTTCTAGTTGGCCAGATGTCCATCCTGCATGTCCTAGCATGAGTTTATAATTTTTTGAGCTATCACTATTATTTATATTTTTTAATATTTTTTTACTGCTAGTTATAGAAAATTGATCTGAAATTTTTATACTATCCTTACTATTATAAGAATTACTATGTAATAATATCCCTCTTTCAATTAATACGGGCCCACCAAAAAATAATTTGGGAGCAATTTTTAATATATCTTCATTTTCATTATCAATATTATTAAATAACATTTTTAATTGTGGTTTTTCGAATGATTTATTTATGATTAACCCTAGAGCACCATTATTACTATGTTCACATATTAGAACTATACTTTTGTTAAAATAAGGATCCTGTAAATGTGGCATAGATATTAGTATATGATTTTCTAGTGATCCCATAGCGAAATATAGTTCATTATTTTATACTCTATCAATTTCCTTTTAATAAATATAGCTAATCCAAATTTGAAGATATAATTAATTAACATAAATTCATTGTCTGTCTAGAAATAAATAGAATCATAATAATTAAAATAAACTAAATAATTGAAGCAATTACCAAAGCATATAGTAATCAAAGGTGCTCGTCAGCATAATTTGAAAAATATCGATCTAACTATACCAAGAGATCAACTAGTGGTTATTACTGGCATATCTGGATCAGGGAAATCTTCAATTGCTTTTGATACAATATACGCGGAGGGGCAAAGGAGATATGTTGAATCTCTTTCCTCTTATGCAAGACAATTTCTAGGCTTAATGGAAAAGCCTGATCTTGATTATATTGAAGGTCTTTCACCTGCTATTTCTATTGAACAAAAATCTACAGCGCGCAACCCACGATCAACTGTTGGAACAGTTACAGAAATTCATGATTATTTACGATTATTATTTGCTAATGTAGGGAAACCTCATTGTTGGTTATGTAATAAACCAATCCAAAAGCAAACTGTACAACAAATAGTTGATAGCGCTTGCAAGTTTAATAAAAATTCGAAGATATATATACTAGCGCCTGTTATAAGAGGGAGAAAAGGTCAACATAAAGGCGTGTTTTCGGATATTAGAAGAGAAGGGTTTTTACGTTTAAGAGTAAATGGGAAAATTCACCATGTTGAGGATAATATTAATCTTAATAAGAATAGAATGCACCATATTGAAGTAGTTGTTGATAGATTAATACTTGATGGGGAATATAAAGATAGATTAACAGAATCAGTTGAGCTTGCTCTTAAGGTCGGTTCTGGCGCAATAATTATTCATGATCTAAATAACAAAAAAGACCATTTATTTAGTGAACATTTTGGATGTACTGAGCACCCAGAAGCATCACTAGATGAGCTATTGCCACGGATGTTTTCATTTAACTCTCCATATGGAGCTTGTCNNAAATGTGATGGATTGGGAAGCCAAATGAATATAGATCCCAATTTATTAGTNCCAGATAAATNAAAATCTCTTNTACAAGGGGCAATTGTTCCATTGGGGGAGCAACCAAGAGGAANTTGGTATGGTNNAATTTTAAAAAGTTTGGCAAAGTATTATAATTTTAATTTTACAACACCATGGGTGAAAATAGATCCAAAAATNCGCAAAGTTTTNTTATTTGGNACAGGNAAAGATACAGTAAAGATGGAATATTCATCNAAAAGATGGACAGGNACCTATACTGGAAGTTGGGANGGNGCTGTCCCGAATCTGGAACGTAGATATAATCAAACAAAGTCGTCACATNTTCGACAATGGATAGAACAATTCATGAGCATGANACCNTGCCCAGAATGTGAAGGNACTAGAATTAAAAAAGAAAGNAGGGCAGTAANAATCTTAGGAAATAACCTTGGTGNNATTTCAGCAATGACNATCAAAAAATGTAGAGANTATTTTANAAAGTTAAGNTTGAATTCAACAGATTCAAAAATTGCGGAACAAATATTAAAAGAAATAAATAGNAGANTAGGGTTTCTAGTTGATGTTGGTTTAGAATATTTNACGCTTGAAAGATCTGCAGTTACTCTTTCAGGNGGAGAAGCACAACGCATTAGATTAGCAACGCAAATTGGTTCACAGCTTATGGGNGTTCTATANATTTTAGATGAGCCATCTATAGGCTTACACCCAAGAGATAATAATCGCTTACTAACAACATTAAAGAAACTAAGAGACCTTGGTAACTCAGTGATTGTAGTTGAACACGATAGAGAAACTATGGAGNCATCTGATTATATTGTTGATATTGGACCAGGAGCAGGACATCATGGAGGGGAAATAGTTTATGCAGGAACGCCTAAAGAAATAGTAAATTTTTCTAAATCTCTTACAGGAAAGTATTTATCAGGGAAACAAACNATACCGGTCCCAGCTAAAAGACGTATAGGNAGCNCATATTTTTTATCTATTAAGGGTGCAACAGGTAATAATTTAAAAAATGTAAATGTTGATTTTCCTCTCGGNAANTTAATAGTTATTACAGGNGTATCNGGAAGNGGTAAGAGCNCNNTGGTGAATGANACACTTTATCCNGCAGTATCNAAGGAGTTATATNGATCNCGTCAATTTCCTTTATATCATGANTCAATTGAAGGGTTAGAATTTATTGATAAAATAATAAATATCGATCAAAAGCCNATTGGNCGCACCCCAAGATCAAACCCTGCAACTTATACNGGAGTATTTNTATTTATCAGGGAATTATTTTCCCAACTTCCAGAATCAAAAATTCGGGGTTATAAAATCGGCCGTTTCTCGTTTAATGTAAAAGGCGGNAGGTGTGAATCATGTGAGGGAGATGGTATAATAAAAATTGAAATGAATTTTTTACCAGATGTATATGTAACATGCGAAGTNTGCAAAGGGGCAAGATATAATAGAGAAACATTACAAATAAAATATAAGGGGAAAAATATAGATAATGTTTTAAAAATGTCGGTAGAAGAGGCGCTGATATTTTTTGAGAACATACCATCTGTAAAGAAAAAATTATCAACTCTTTATGAAGTTGGATTAGGATATATAAAACTTGGGCAACAAGCAACTACCTTATCTGGTGGAGAAGCGCAAAGAATTAAGCTTGCAACTGAGCTATCAAAAGTATCAACAGGCCGTACTTTATATATTTTAGATGAGCCAACAACTGGTCTTCATTTTGAAGATATAAAAATGTTAATGAATGTAATTCACAAGTTAGTAGATAGANAAAANACTGTAATAGTTATTGAACACAATTTAGATGTTATTAAAAGCGCAGATTGGATAATTGATCTAGGGCCNGAAGGAGGANACGAAGGGGGNCAAGTNATAGCATCGGGTACTCCTGAANAAGTATCTAAAGCTAAGCGNTCCTATACAGGTAAATTTTTAGATAAANTTTTATAATATANAAATTTTGAATTTATTTACTACTAACTTGGCGACCCCCCATTCCATTTGTTATCTTTAGTAGCTTTAAATGATAATATTATCTCTATTTTCTANAAAAATTAATGACTGAAATTCATATTACTGATCCATCTATTATTGAAGATGATATAACTATTGAGAAAACTTTACGACCATCTCATTTTGATGATTTTGTTGGGCAAAATGATGTTGTGGACAATTTGAAGTTATATATTGATGCAGCTAAAAAACGCGACGAAGCCCTTGATCATGTTTTATTATTTGGTCCACCTGGTCTTGGTAAAACAACTTTAGCAAATATAATATCAAAAGANTTAAATGTTAACCTAAAGCAATCTTCTGGTCCAGTAATAGATAGAGCAGGAGATCTTGCAGGTATGTTAACAAATGTTGCCAGGAAGGATGTNTTTTTTATTGATGAAATTCATAGATTAAATAGTGTAGTAGAAGAATATTTATACTCAGCAATGGAAGACTATCAATTAGAGATTATGATTGATTCTGGCCCTAGNGCTCGTAGTGTTCAATTAAATATTGAACATTTTACACTTATTGGCGCAACGACTAGATTGGGGAATNTAACTTCTCCATTAAGAGATAGATTTGGAGTTATTCTACGTGTAAATTATTATACTCCAGAAGATCTATTTCAAATTATAAATAGATCTGCCCAAATTTTAGAAGTAAGTATTGATAAAGAAGGNGCTANAGAATTAGCAAAACGTTCNAGAGGAACACCAAGGATAGCAAATCGTATATTGAGGAGGACTAGAGATTATGCGGAAGTCAAATCAAATGGTGCGATAAACAAGAAAATTGCGAAAGAATCTTTGAAATCTTTAGGTATTGATAATCATGGTCTTGATGATATGGANCGTCAAATATTGTCTGCATTAATAGATAACTTTGACGGTGGCCCTGTAGGNGTTAGTTCGCTAGCGGTAGCTATAAGTGAGGACCGTACAACTGTTGAAGATGTATATGAGCCATTTTTAATAAAAGAAGGGTTTATTCAGAGGACTGCGCGCGGNCGTATTGCTCAAGAAAAAGCATATAAAATTTTAGGTAAAGTTTTTAATCCAACTAAACAAACAGGACTATTNTAATGATACAAAAAAAGAAAAAATATAAACTAGCNGACTTTGATTATNNNCTTCCAAAAAAATATATTGCACAATANCCNGCAAANAGGCGTGATGGATCAAAGTTAATGGTTGTNCATAGAGACACAGGTGATATTGAACACAAGAAATTTTCTAATTTGCCAGACTACTTTAGAAAGAATGATTTATTTATGTTAAATAATACNAAGGTNTTCCCTGCAAGGTTATTTGCAAATAAGGANCGAACAGAAGCAAAAGTAGAAGTATTTCTTTTGCGTGAATTNGAAAATGACCTTTGGGAAGTAATGGTTAAACCTGCAAGGAAAGTTAGAATTGGGAATAAGCTAATGTTTGCAAAAAATGTGTATTGTGATGTTATTGATAATACNATTTCTGGTGGTAGNGTGGTAAGGTTCGAATATAATGGNGAAGATATTTATAGNATTATTGATCGTATTGGTTTATCACCTTTNCCTCCNTATATAAANAGAGAGGCTNTCCCATCNGATAAAGTTAGATATCAGACAGTATATGCTGATCGTCGAGGCGCAGTCGCTGCTCCAACTGCAGGGCTNCATTTTACTGANTCANTAATAAAAAAACTCAAAAATAAACAAATAAAAATAGATTATACTACGCTTCATATAGGGCTTGGAACATTTAGACCTGTTCAGGTTGAAGACCTTAATCGTCATCAAATGGATTCTGAATATTTTGAATTGTCCCCACCTACAGCGATGNNNATTAATGAAACAAAGAAAAAAAGAAGAAAAGTTGTAGCGGTAGGAACATCTACTGTGCGATCTTTAGAAACTGTAGTTGTGTCAGGTTTTCAGGTAACGCCAAAAAGAGGATGGACTGATAAGTTTATATACCCTCCTTATGATTTTAAAATGGTGGATGCATTAATTACAAACTTTCATCAACCTAAAAGCACATTACTGATGATGGTATCTGCATTTGCATCAAGAAAATTAATTATTCATGCATATAATGAGGCTAAAAAGAAAAAATATCGCTTTTTGAGTTATGGTGATGCCATGCTTATTCTCTGAGTTATGGTCAAATCAATATTGAATGTTGGGGCGGTACTTCCTGCCGCAGGTATTGGTGCCAGATTTGGTGAAAGAAAACAGTTCAAGCATTTAGGGAACAAACCACTTTTTTTATATGCTTTAAATGTATTTTTAAAGTGTAAAGAAATTGCTGAGATAGTTATTGTCACAAATGAAGATGAAATTAAATATATTTATCAGGAAATAGAGATATTAAATACTAAAAAATCTATTAAAGTTATAGCCGGTGGACCAAGAAGGCAGGATTCTGTAATGAATGGATGCACAACATTATCAAGCTCAATGGAATTGGTAACAATTCATGATATTGTTAGGCCATTCGTCACAAATGATCTGATATTATCTACTATATTGGGCTGTAAGAATAATGATGGATGTATTGCAGCCTTATTATCTAATGATACAGTAAAAGAAGTAAAGAATTTTAATATTGTACGGACTATTGATCGTAATAAAATATGGTTAGCTCAAACTCCACAAACATTTAATAAGAAAGTCCTTATAGGAGCAATGAATAATAATGATGCTACAGATGAAGCCTCAATGGTTGAAGCTGCTGGAGGCGTAGTTTCCGTAACAGAAGGATCTGTCATGAATTTTAAAATCACTACAATTGATGATTGGAAATTAGCAGAAAAAGTAGTTTATGATTAAATCAGGAATAGGATACGATGTTCATCGTCTTGAAAAAGGTGAGGGCCTAATTTTAGGAGGAGTAAAAGTATCAAGCTCAATTGGTGTGATTGCACATTCTGATGGAGATGTATTATTACATGCGATTGTAGATGCGTTGTTAGGCGCTGCAGCGCTAGGAGATTTAGGGAAACACTTTCCAAGTTCTGATGAGGAATGGGAAGGAAAGGATAGTTTGTTTTTCTTGCAATATGCATCGGAGCTCTTGAACAAAAAAGGATATAAGATTGAACATCTAGATAGCACAATTATTTTAGAAAGCCCTAAAGTATCAAATAAAATATCTGATATGATTGATAATATAAGTAATGCGATCAATCTTGATAAATCATCAATTTCAATAAAATCTACAACAACTGATGGTCTTGGTTTTATTGGAAAAAAAACCGGTATTGGAGCATTGGCTATTGCTACAATATCAAAGTAATATTTGAAGATCTTAACTGTCAATTCCTACGCAAAAATTAATATTGGTTTAAAAATAATTAACCAACGCATTGACAGCTATCATAATATAGAGACAGTGTTTCAAGAAGTGCAATTCCATGATATAATTACAATTAAAAAAATTAATGAAGGGTATAAAATATCATCAAATAATGTTGATTTCCCGATGGAATCTTCAAACACATGCGTTCAGGCGTATCTTAGACTAAAAAAAGAATTTCCGAAACTTAAAGGTGTAAAGATTCATATTAATAAAAACATACCTATGGGGTCTGGTTTAGGCGGAGGTTCCAGTAATGCAGCGTCAACTATTATTGGTATAAATAATTTGTATGATATTGGCTTAACAACACCGCAATTAAAAAATATATCTCAAGATATAGGCGCTGATGTACCTTTTTTTATTGAAGGAGGAATACAGCATGGGCAAGGCATTGGAGATAAACTAACGCCTTTAAAAATTAAGCTGCCATATACTATATTATTGGTCTTCCCTAATAACACAGTAAATACTAGATGGGCTTATTCGCAAATTAGAAACAAGTTGGAAATACCTATCAAGGCGGTTAACTTTGCCGACCTTATGGAAAAGGAGATGATTCCTTTTCAGCTTTTTGAGAATGATTTTGAAAAGATCGTTTTTTCGACATATCCAGAGATTGGGTTGATTAAGAGTAAATTGCTTAAAAATAATGCAAGATTTGCCAGTCTGTCGGGTAGTGGCTCGACTGTGTTCGGATTTTTTAACGATGAAGCAGATGCTATATCTGCAGAGTTATTATTTTCCAAGTCTTTTAAGACAATAATTACACAATCGCTATCTAGCAGGTAAAAACAATCCCTGAATATGAAGATAATTTGGGGTGTCGTCTAATGGTAGGACACCAGGTTTTGGTCCTGGCAGTCGGGGTTCGACTCCCTGCACCCCAGCAAAAATCATGCGTCATAATGGCTTGAGGTAAGATTATTATGAAAGAAACATTAAAAATATTTAGTGGAAGAAGTAATCCGATTCTTGCAAAAGGAATTGTTGATCATCTAGGATTTAATCTTGGAGATGTTACTATACGTACATTTTCTGATGGAGAACTATGGGTAAAATTTGAAGAAAATATACGAGGTAATGATGTATTTATAATTCAATCAACATCTGGTCCTGCTGAAAATTTGATTGAATTATTTTTACTACTGGATGCAGCAGTACGAGCATCAGCTCAAAGAGTTACTGCTGTAGTCCCATATTTTGGATATGGTAGGCAAGATAGAAAAGACCAACCTAGGGTCCCAATATCATCGAGAGTTATGGTAGATATTATTACTGCCACTGGTGCAGATAGAATTATTAGTATGGATTTACATTCTACACAAATTCAAGGATTTGCATCAATACCATTTGATCATATATATAGTCGTATGGTTTTATTAGATACATTGAAATCATTAAATCTTAACCCACAAAATTGTACTGTTTTAGCCCCTGACGTTGGATCCGCGGCTATGGGGCAATCTTACGCTAAACGTTTGGGTTTTCATTTTGCACTTATAGATAAGCGTCGTTATGCTCCAAATAAAGCAGAGGTAAGCCATCTTCTTGGCGAATTAGAAGGCAAAGATGTAATGATTATTGATGATATGATTGATACAGCTGGAACAACGGTATCTGCAGCAAAAGCCGCAATTGACAAAGGTGCCAATTCTATTATAGCAGTTGCTACTCATGGGGTTTTATCTGGCCCAGCGATAGAAAGATTGGATAACGCCCCAATTGATAAGCTTATTTTAACAGATACAATTGCTATTGCAGATAATAAACAAATATCTAAAATGCATATAGTTTCAGTAGCTGATGTTTTTGGTGAAGCAATTAAACGTATTCATCAGGGTGAATCTGTCAGTGCGCTATTTAACTTATAAGTAAGGGAAAATTATTATGGCACAGGTATATGAAAAACTAGATTTAAATGAAAGAACAGCTAAAGGTAAATCCAAGGCTCGATCTTTAAGAAGAAAAGGGATGGTCCCTGGGGTATATTATTTTCGCGGTGAGGAGAATGTTAGTTTACAAATTGACAAAAAGAAACTCTATCATGCAATGAGTTCTGGTCAGCATGTTTTTGAAGTAGAAATGAATGGCGCGACCCAATATGTTACTATAAAAGGCATACAATATCATCCTGTAACCGATGAAGTGCTTCATATAGATCTTATGCAAGTAAATATGTCAGAAAAAATGAACTTTACTATACCTATTTCCTTAGAAGGAGAGGCAGATGGAGTAAAAGAAGGCGGAGTTTTAAGTCAGATTTTAACTTCAATTGAAGTTAACTGTTTACCCACAAGTGTGCCTGATAATATTTTAGTAGATATTTCAAATATGGAACTGAATAGCAATATGACTATCGGTGATATAGTTGATATTCCTGAAGANGTTGAAATCATATCNGACTTAGAATCTACNATTGCTACTCTTNNTCCACCNAAAGAAGAGGAAGANCCTGTTNTTGAAGAGCTTGAAGAGGGAGAAGANNTTCTTGAAGGAGAAGAAGNCGGCNGATGGTGAANCAGCNCCCTGATCAAGAANAANCTNCTNNNNATAAAGATGATANCAAANAAGGNNANAANCAAGANNCNTCANNTGNNGGATCTGATTAATGGTCGTTTTTGTAGGACTTGGAAANCCAGGAAATGAATATTCTAACACAAAACATAATGCAGGTTATTGGATTATTAANGAATTGGCTAAAAGATGGACTTGTAATTTTAATCCGGGTAAAGAAAACTATGTTTTTGCGGAAAAAAAAACTATGGATGTCATGTTAATGAAGCCTACAACAGGGATGAATAATAGTGGGATTGCGTTAAAACATTTTGTGAGATTATTTAATATTAATTTAAACAATCTTTTTGTTTGTGTTGATGATGTTGACTTGCCTTTAGGACGTATTAGAATACGCCCAAAAGGAGGGGATGGATGTCACAGGGGATTAGAATCAATAATCTATCATTTAGGAAATACAAATTTCCCACGATTAAGATTAGGAGTTGCTTCAAGTGACTATAAAAGACCATCAGAAAAATACGTGCTTAAGCCATTCAAAAAGAAGGATCAAAATTTTTCTAAAGAAATGATTCAAATTGCTGCTGATGCAGCTGAGTCACTTTTATATAAGGGGTTAGATAAAACAATGAATCAATATAATAAATTAGAAATGGGATAATCAAAAATGGATATAAATACTTACTTATGGATAGTTTTAAATGCGGGTATTTTGGCGCTTATTTTTGCATTTATAAAAACTAATTGGATAAATAAGCAAGATGAGGGCACTGATAAAATGAAACTCATTGGGAAGAGCATTGCCGAAGGATCAATGGCCTTTTTACGTGCTGAATACCGTGTTTTAAGTTTCTTTGTATTAATTGTTGCTTTACTTCTTGGATTTGCTAATGCAGGTCGTCAAGATTCCAGTGCGTTTATATCTTTATCTTTTATTACTGGTGCCGTTGCTTCTGGTTTAGCTGGTTTTCTTGGTATGAGAGTTGCCACTAAAGCAAATAATCGGACAACAAATGCTGCAAGAAAAAGCTTAGAGAGCGCTTTACATGTAGCATTTACAGGCGGGTCTGTAATGGGATTAAGCGTTGTTGGTTTGGGGCTAATAGGTTTAGGATCATTATTTTTATTATATCAATATATTTTTGTTAGTGATTATAATAAGATAATAACAGTTATTTCTGGTTTCTCCTTAGGAGCTTCTTCTATTGCATTATTTGCCCGTGTTGGTGGCGGTATTTATACTAAAGCAGCTGATGTTGGAGCTGATCTTGTAGGTAAAGTGGAGGCTGGCATTCCTGAGGATCATCCTTTAAATCCAGCAACAATTGCTGATAATGTTGGTGACAACGTAGGCGATGTAGCAGGTATGGGGGCAGATTTGTTTGAATCATATGTGGGTTCCATAATTGGCTCAATGGTTTTAGGAGCGAGTGTAGTCGTAATGGGTGGATTTGATATTAGTTTTGTTATATTACCTTTACTAATAGCAGCTTCAGGAATAATAATGTCTATTGTTGGCACTTTTCTTGTTCGAGTCAAAGAAGGAGGAGACCCCCAAAAAGCACTAAATAAGGGAGAGTTTGGTTCATCAATCATTTTGATTGGTATAATCTATTTATTAGTTATCAATATTCTACCAGACAGCTATTCACAGAATGATATACTTTATACAAATACTGGTGTATTTATTGCGACTACTATTGGCCTGTTTGCTGGTTTGGGTATTGGTTTAATAACCGAACATTATACAGGTACAAATACTAAACCTACAAATTCAATAGTTGAGCAGTCTTTAACGGGTCCAGCAACAAATATTATAGCAGGATTAGGGGTTGGAATGCAATCAACAGCAATTCCTATTCTAATTATAGCTTCTAGTATTATTGGGGCTTATCAATTTGCTGGTCTTTATGGTATAGCAATGGCGGCCCTTGGAATGCTTGCTAATACAGGTATTCAATTAGCAGTAGATGCCTATGGACCAATATCTGATAATGCTGGTGGAATTGCTGAAATGGCTGATCTACCAAGTGAAGTTAGAGATCGCACTGATAAACTTGATGCGGTTGGCAATACAACAGCAGCCATAGGGAAAGGCTTTGCAATAGGATCAGCTGCATTAACTGCATTAGCTTTGTTTGCTGCTTTTATGGTTCAAACAGGTATAGATAAAATAGACATTTCTGAGCCTATGGTCATGTCTGGGCTCTTTGTTGGAGGGATGTTGCCATTTCTTTTTTCATCTATGGCTATGGGGGCAGTTGGGCGCGCGGCTATGGCAATGATAGAAGAAGTCAGAAGACAGTTTAATGAAATACCAGAATTATCTGCTGCTCTAGCTGTAATGAATAAATATTCTGAAAATGATAAATGGACAGACAAAGATAAAAAAATATTTGATTCTGCTAATGGAAAGCCAGAATATAGTAAATGCGTTGCCATATCAACTCAATCTGCTATTAAAGAAATGATATTACCTGGACTTCTTGCGGTTTTAACACCTGTCGTTGTAGGGTTCTTATTTGGGGCACAAATTTTAGGGGGTTTATTAGCAGGGGTTACAGTTACAGGAGTATTAATGGCAATTTTTCAATCAAATTCAGGTGGAGCATGGGACAATGCTAAGAAAATGATTGAAGAAGGAGTTGAAATTGATGGCAATAAGTATGGAAAAGGGTCTGAAATGCATAAGGCGGCTATAGTTGGAGACACTGTTGGTGATCCATTTAAAGATACCTCTGGGCCATCGTTAAATATATTAATAAAACTAATGTCAGTAGTGTCACTTGTTATTGCGCCATTGATTTGATTGTTTAGGGAGAAAAAAATGAGATATTATGAAACAGTATATATAATAAATCCGAATTTCGAGCAAAGTCGGTTAGATATTATAATCAAAGAGATTGAACAACACCTAGGTGAATTTAGTAAGATTATTTCGCACAATATGTGGGGGAAGAAAAAACTCGCATATCAAATTAATGGTCAAAAATATGGAACTTTTGTTTTACTACATTTTGAATCAGATAATTCTAATCGTATTAGCGGTTTCGAATCATTTATGAAATTAAATAGTTCTGTATTAAGAGCTCAGACCATCCGATTAAAATCTAAACCATCTGCTAGTGTATTAGAAAAGAATATTACTNTTGAATTAAAAGATGAATCTGATGGTGTGATTGAAAAAGAATCATCCACAGAAACAAAGAATACTGAGGATTNGACTGAAGAAGTAGACGCCAAGACAGAGGGTGAAACTAAAGATTCGACTGAAGAAGTAGACGCCAAGACAGAGGGTGAAACTAAAGATTCGACTGAA
>NZXC01000052.1 GCA_002701785.1 Fidelibacterota bacterium | reverse complement strand
GAAGTAGCAGAGAGTGAAGATAGCGAAGAAGTAGCAGAGAGTGAAGATAGCGAAGAAGTAGCAGAGAGTGAAGATAGCGAAGAAGTAGCANCTAATGTATCAGTTGAAGATGAATGACAAGAAGTATCGAATTGATAATAGAATAGGATTGTAGTGGCAAAAAATATTAGAATTTTTCANATTGCAAAAGACTTAAATATTTCTCACACTGAAATATTAATATTCTTGAAAAAGAAAGGNGTGGAAGTCGCTAGTCATATGACNCCTGTTNATGAAGATATTCAAGAAATGATANAGGGTGAATTTCGTAAAGANCGTCAAGATATAGACCGTTTCCGTAAAGAGCAAGTAAGGAGAGAAATACACCAAACTCGCATNGATGAGCANCAGAAANCNCAGAAAAAACTTAANTTATTAAGTCTTGATGAGCAGCGAAGTATAGAGAAAAAAGAAAAACNAACTGAANAGAAAAAGCAAAAAGAAAAGGNTGCTGATNAAGAGNGTAAAAAAATAAAAAGTAANAAGAAAGAGACTAAAGAAGAAAAAAAACAGGTAAAAAAGACTAAGAAAAAGCAACATAAACTTCGAAAAATTGATTTATCAGAAATTAAGTCTCANATAGGTAATGTAAATCGGAAACCATCACCTAAGGCATCGGAAGATGAGCCNGCAACTCGATCTGCAAAAGATGCGGTTAAGCAAACATTGGCTANNATGGATAAAAAATCAAAAAAGAAAGTTTATAAAAAAGANCGGAAACAGGAGCAAGATGAATTACCAAATGAGGACGAAGTTGTAAATTTAAAGATACCTGAGTATTCAAGCGTTGATGAGCTTGCAAAATTAATGGATGTAGATGCTAGTGATATTATTCAAGAATGTATTTCATTAGGGAAATTAGCTACAATTAATCAACGTTTAGATTGGGATNTGATTGAAATGTTAGCAGAGACATTTGGCTATCAAGCTGAACCNGTTGAAGATNTTGCAGAGGAATTGTTTTCTTTGGAAGAATCTGATGANGATATTAAAAATGCNNTACATAGAGCGCCAGTAGTTACAATTATGGGNCATGTTGATCACGGAAAAACCTCNTTATTAGATTATATTAGAGATGCTAANGTTGTTGCTGGTGAATCTGGAGGTATAACTCAGCATACTGGTGCATATCAAGTTGANTTAGCAGAAAATAAAAGGATTACCTTTTTAGATACTCCCGGTCATGAAGCATTTACGGCAATGCGTGCTCGTGGTGCTCAGGTTACTGATATTGTTGTTTTAGTTGTNGCGGCAAATGATGGTGTGATGCCTCAAACGATTGAAGCTATAANTCATGCAAAAGCTGCANCTGTTCCATTAGTTGTAGCTATTAATAAAATTGATTTACCTGATANTGACCCAGATCGTGTAAAAAGAGAACTATCTGAGNATGATGTTCTNCTCGAAGATTGGGGTGGGAAAGTTCAGGGCGTTGAAATTTCAGCTAAAGAAGGTACTGGTATAGAAGACCTTCTTCANTCTATTCTTGTNGAAGCGGAAGTTCTTGAANTGAAAGCAAATCAAGATACTCTTGCACGAGGAACAGTGATTGACTCTAAACTTGATAAAGGATATGGACCTGTTGCTACAGTATTAATTCAAAAAGGAATATTAAATGTAGGTGATCCTTTTATATGTAATAATTATGCTGGTCGTGTTCGAGCAATTATGGATGAACGGGGTAATCGTATAAAACTTGCAATGCCTGCTGATGCAGTACAAATATTAGGATTTGATCAAGTTCCACAGGCTGCAGATATTTTTTCTGTANTAGATAATGCGAAAGATCTCAAAAGATTAGCTTCTGATCGTCAGCGTACGAAACGTGAAATTGATCAACGTAGAATAANNGCCANAACACTAGATTCAATATCAGCAAAAATTAAAGAAGGGTCAATAAAGACCTTACCTCTTGTGATTAAAGGTGATGNTGATGGTTCTATAGAAGCATTGAGTCAAACTTTGGAAAAAATAAAAAATGATGAAGTTGGTATTCAGGTTATNCATAAATCNGTCGGATTAGTTACTGAATCNGATGTTTTACTTGCAGCTGCATCAGGTGCTGTAATTATTGCTTTCCATGTTCAAGTCGATTCGAATGCTAAATTACAAGCGAGGCAGGAAGGTGTAGATATTAGGTCTTATAGCGTTATNTATAATGTTGAAGAAGAGCTAAAGTTAACATTNGAAGGTTTATTAGAACCTGAAACAAAAGAGGAAGTATTGGGTAGAGCAGTTGTTTTAGAAATGTTTAAAATTCCTAAGCAAGGATTTATTGCTGGTACAAGAGTAGAAGAAGGAGTTATCCATAGAGGAGATAAGGCAAGATTAATACGTGATGATGAAGTGATACATGAAGGTTCTGTGACATCATTAAAAAGATTTAAAGATGATATTAAAGAAATCAAAGAAGGTATGGAATGTGGAATTGGAATTGAAGGAGCTGGAAAATTTAAAGAAGATGATATAATTGTTACTTTTGAAATACANTCAATAAAGAGAACTCTTGAATTATAATTATGNANCAANAACTNCCNTTCAAGCGGACTGATAGAGTTGGTCAGCAAATAAAGTCAATTCTTGGCGATATAGTTCTTAAACATATCAGTTTAAACCATATTGGATTTGTCACCTTTAGATCTGTAGATGTATCTGCGGATTTACGTAATGCCAAAGTTTTCTATAGTGTTCTTAATCCAAAAATAAAGATTGAATTAATTGAAGATGAAATGAATAAGTTACGAAAAGCATTTAGAAAGTATCTTGGGTTACAATTAAATACGAAAAATACCCCNGAATTAAAATTTTATATCGATGAGTCTCATAAATTTACTGAAGAGATGGANCAGCTTTTTAAGNACATAAAATCAGAAGATAAATGATTATTAATGTTAATAAACCTTCAGGTTGGACCTCATTTGATGTTGTAAAGAAAATTCGTGGTATTGTTAATGAAAAAAAGGTTGGTCATGCTGGCACTCTTGATCCTTTTGCAACAGGTGTNTTGATANTGGGNACAGGTNCTGATACAAAAAAATTATCTAATATCGCATCATCAAATAAAACTTATNTAGCAGATTTGACGTTAGGAATAGAAACTGATACATTGGATTGCGATGGAAATATTGTATCAANAAATAAAACACCAGAATTATCNCAAAAATTGGTTAAAGATGTATTATCTAAATTCAAAGGTGTTAATAAACAAATCCCCCCTATGTATTCTGCAAAAAAAGTTAATGGAATACGTTTATATAAGCTTGCACGTCAGAATAAGACTGTTGAGCGTGATCCAGTAGATATNAACATTCTAGATATTCAATTGATAAAATTCAAATCATCTATTATTACATTTAAAGTAAAATGTTCCAAAGGTACATATGTAAGGGTTTTAGGGGCTGATATTGCAAAAAAGTTGGGAACTGTAGGTCACTTATCTTCTTTAAGCCGAACAAGCATTGGGTTATATAATATAGACGATTCAAAATCGATAGAAGAAATTAGTGCATTATGAAAATATTTACTCAACTTGATCAAGTTGCTGATTGTGATGGATGTATCTTAACGATAGGTTCTTTTGATGGTCTTCATAGAGGTCACCAAGATATTGTAAAAACGCTCACGAGCACTGCTACTGCAAAAGGTAAAAAATCAGCACTAATTACTTTTGATCCCCATCCTAGACATATTCTTGATAAGGATAAAAAACTATCATTGATTATGTCTATGAAACAAAAGAGTTCTTTACTAGAAAAACTTGGTATTGATATACTTCTTGTTATTCCATTTACGAATGATTTTTCACATAGGACTGCTGAGGATTTTATGGATAATATTATTATGAAATATTTTTCACCATCAGGAATTGTAATAGGATATGACCACCATTTTGGATATAAGAGAGAGGGTTCTCCAGAATTTTTGCAACAATATGCAATTAAACGAGAGATTAATATAGATATTATAAATGCTGTTGCAGATCACAAGGTTATATTATCCAGTACTCATATTCGTGATTTGATATCAAACGGATTTATAAGAAGAGCGTCGTTTGAATTAGGTTGGGTATATGGTTTTTATGCAAAAGTTGTTCATGGGGCTGGAAGAGGTAAAGGTTTACAATTCCCTACAGCAAATATAGTTGCACTTGAAAAGAATCAATTAATGCCAAAAACTGGTGTATATTTAGCTAGAGGAAGAGTTAATGATAATTTTATTGTAGGAATGTGTAACTTCGGGATGCGTCCGACCTTTAATGAGAGAGAGTTGGTACTGGAAATTAATTTTTTTACATCTAGCTTGGACGACATCTATAATCATGAGGTATATATAGAATTCCTGGAAAGGATCCGTGATGAAAAGAAATTTGATAATCCGGATCAATTGGTAAAACAATTACAACAGGATAGGGATTATTGTTTGGAATTAAAAAAGAAATATGAATGAAGGAGTATAATGCCTTTAAATAAAGAAGAAAAAGAAAGTATAGTATCCAAATTTGGAGAAAATAATACGGATACTGGTTCATCATCTGTTCAGATTGCTTTATTAACAAGTAGAATTAGACAGTTGACTGAACATATGAATAATAATAAAAAAGATAACCATTCTCGTCGAGGATTAGTAATGCTTGTTGGACAAAGAAAGAGACTGATGAAATATTTACTTAGAAAAGATCTGGAAAAATATGAGAAAGTGGTAAATGAATTGAAGATAAGAGGATAACAAGTAAATATTATGATAAATAAAGAAATAGAAATTAATGGAAAGACATTAAAAATAAGTACTGGACAAGTAGCAAAACAAGCTGCTGGATCTGTAATGGTTTCCTATGGAGAAACCACAATAATTGTAGCAGTAAATGCTGCGAGAGAAATTCGTGAAGATATTGATTTTTTCCCACTTCAGGTTGAATATCGTGAAAGACATTATGCTGGAGGTAAAATTCCAGGAGGATTTTTTAAACGCGAGGCGAGACCTTCTGAAAGAGAGGTTCTTACTTCTCGTTTAACTGATAGACCAATACGACCTTTATTTCCAAAGTCTTTCAAATATGAAACTCAAGTAATTATTACTGTTTTAACAACTGATGGAGAAAACCCAGCAGATGTGCTTGCTGGAGTTGGCGCTTCAGCTGCGTTAATGATTTCTAATATTCCATGGAATGGCCCAATAGCTACAGTTAGGTTAGCCAAAGTTAATGATGATTTCGTTGTGAACCCGACTAAAGACCAGATGGAAGAATCGTCGATGGAATTAGTTGTATCAGGTAATAAAGATACCATTGTTATGGTTGAAGGAGAAGCAGACCTAATTTCAGAAGATGTATTTGTGGAAGCTTTAAAGTTTGCGCACGAGGATATAAAGAAAATTATAGCCTTACAAGAAGAAATTGTAAAAGAAGTAAATCCAGAAAAAAGAGATATACCTGAAGAAAAGACTAATAAGAAACTTAGTACAGCTGTAGATAAAGCGCTTGGAGATAAAATTAATGATATCATTCAGCTTGCAGATAAAGCTGAAAGAGAATCGGCGACTTCTCAATTGCATCAAGATACTTTAGAATCTTTAGAAGAGAAATTTCCTGAAAATGAAAAAGAAGTTAAAAAANTTATTGATGATAAATTNAAAANAGCTTTTCGTAATAAGGTTTTAGATACNGGTGTAAGAAGTGACGGTCGCAGTACAACCGATATACGAGATATTACTATTGATCCATCTTTTTTNCCTAGGACTCATGGTTCTGCTTTATTTACAAGGGGTGAAACTCAGGCTCTTGTTGTNACGACACTAGGTAGTAAAAGGGATGAACAGATAATTGATAGTATGGATGAGGATTATAAAAAGAACTATTATCTACATTATAATTTCCCTCCATATTGTGTTGGTGAAGTTGGTCGAGTTGGATTTACAAGTAGACGTGAAGTAGGTCATGGCAATCTAGCAGAGAGGTCTCTAAAGCCCGTTATGCCTTCTTATGATGATTTTCCTTATACAATACGAATTGTATCTGAGATTATGGAATCTAATGGATCATCATCAATGGCAAGTGTATGTGGTGGATCCATNGCGCTAATGGATTCAGGATGTCCCTTGAAAGAGCATGTTGCAGGAATAGCAATGGGATTAATNCTTGATGGTGATCGTCATGCCGTTTTAAGTGATATTCTTGGAGCTGAAGATCATTTGGGTGATATGGATTTTAAAGTTGCAGGTACAAAAGATGGGATTTCAGCAATACAGCTTGATCTTAAGATTGAAGGTGTCTCATTTGAGTTGTTAGAAGAGGCNTTAGAACAGGCTAGGTTAGGAAGATTACATATACTTGATAAAATGAATGAAGCATTNAGTGAACCAAGTGAAATTTCCGATTATGCACCAAAAATTGTTTCATTNANTATTAATCCGGAAAAGATAGGTGGTCTTATCGGGCCAGGTGGTAAAACGATCAAGAAGATTATTGCCGATACTGAATGTGATGTTAATGTGGATGATGATGGTTTAGTAACAATTTCTGGTGTTGATAAAGTTCGTTTAGATGAAGCTGNAGAGATAGTGAAAGCAGTCACTCTTGATCCTGAAGTTGGTATGGAATTTGATGGTGTTGTTACTAGATTGATGACATTTGGTGCTTTTGTTGAAATCGTACCTGGAAAAGAAGGTTTAGTCCATATTTCTGAAATGGATTGGAAAAGAACGGATAAAGTGGAAGATGTATGTCAAACTGGTGATAAGATGCGAGTAAAGCTTATTAAAGTTGATGATCAAGGTAGNCTAGATTTGAGCCGTAAAGCTCTAATGGACAAACCAGAAGGATATGTAGANCCNCCACCGCGTAATCGTGATAGCGGTCGTGGTGGTCGTGGTGGTCGTTTTGGTGGANGTCGTCGTGATAACAGATCTNCNAATCGGAAGAAACGCTTCTAAAAGCAGGANCTAAATATGACTCACAATATTCCAGTCAATCAAAACCTGGTTGATATGGAATATGCTGTTCGTGGCCCAATTCCACGTAGAGCGATGGATTTANAAAAAGATGGTCACAAGATATATGCCTGTAATATTGGAAANCCTCAGGCTCTTAAGCAGAAGCCTATTTCTTTTTATCGTCAAGTT
Organism: Fidelibacterota bacterium; assembly: GCA_002701785.1. GTDB lineage: Bacteria > Fidelibacterota > Marinisomatia > Marinisomatales > TCS55. Next base: position 25,760 of record NZXC01000052.1, on the reverse strand, counting down.
ATTNCGCTAATAGAGGCCTCAGATAATATTCAACGTGAGCGTAATCTTACTAAGTTTGCAAAGAATAACTCAGATATATTTGAAGGAAGTGGAATTAATATCATTTCCACAGATATTATTGATTATAGTGAAGAATTTCTTCATAATTGTTTTACAGGAATGGGTGCGTACACTGAAAGCCANGGTCCTNGNTTTATTAGAGAAGCANTATCTCAATTTATTGATTTAAGAGATAAGAATGATATTGCTTCTGATCCAGAATCAATTTTTCTTACTGATGGNGCAAGTGANGCGGTAAGACGAATATTAGAATTGCTTATTACTGGNCNAAACGATGGGATAATGATTCCAATACCTCAGTATCCATTATATTCAGCTACTGTCAAAAGATGTGGAGGGGTGCAGGTAGGCTATTACCCTGATGAAGAAAAAGATTGGGCATTAACTCCTGATATTCTTGAAGAGGCGTATCAAAATGCTACAACACAAGGAGTAGACGTAAAGTGTATCGTTATCATCAATCCTGGAAATCCTACAGGAGCTATTCTTGATAAACAAAGTATAGATGGTATTGTTAATTTTGTAGAAAAATATGATTTATCAATTATTGCTGATGAGGTATATCAAGAAAACTTATATGGAGGATCATTTATTTCAATGGCAAGCGCAGTAGGGTCACGTGATATTNCTTTATTTAGCCTTCATAGTATTTCAAAAGGATTNACCGGTGAGTGTGGTCATAGAGGTGGTTATATGGAAATACGCAATATGCCTATCATGAAGGATTTAAATGTAAATCTATCTGAATTATTACTTAAACAAGCATCAGTTAGTCTTTGTTCAAATACAGTTGGGCAAGCAATCNTGTATATGATGGTTAAACCNCCAAAAACGGGNTCGGAACCATATAANACCTATGCTGAAGANAAAAACGCNATATTAAGAGAATTAGAAACAAAAGCAGCATTAATTAAAGAAAGTTTTAAACAAATGGANGGTATGGANTGCTTTGGNCGTACAGGAGCAATGTATCTTTTTCCAAGGATAAATTCTNTNCCAAAGGATATAACTGANTTTGATTATTGNATGAGATTATTAGAGGAGACTGGCATNTGTACNGTAAATGGNGGAGGNTTTGGACAACAACCTGGAACAANCCATCTTCGAATTGCATTTTTACCACCTGTCCAATCAATAACAAGATTTCTNCCNGANTGGATACGTTTTCATAATCGATTTATTNAATCACCTNATTGANCATTATTTNCTTTAAGTNATTATATGAAATTTCCTTTGACTTAAAGCATTATATGCATTAATATAAAGTAACACTTTAAGTTTAAGGATATGAGCTCAGACCCAAAACAAATCAAAAAATTATATTATTCCATAGGTGAGGTAAGTAAAATGACAGATCTTAAAGCCTATGTTTTACGGTATTGGGAGACAGAATTTAAACAGTTAAAACCTCCGAAAAATCGAGCTGGGAATCGCACCTATCGTCAGAATGATATTGATTTAATATTGTTTATTAAGGATTTATTATATAATAAAAAATTTACTATTGAAGGAGCACGAACTCAGCTTGCATCGATCGGAGATGATGTTAAGACTGAACAAAAGGTGGAGAAAGAAGTTCCTGTTAAAGCACTACCAGCAAAAAAAGAAACGCTTGTAAAAATAAAACAAGAATTAGAAACGCTTCTGGAATTATTACGTAAGTAATATTCGGGGCGTGGCGCAGTCCGGTAGCGCACTTGGCTGGGGGTCAAGTGGTCGCTGGTTCAAATCCAGTCGCCCCGACATATATTTTACCCTGTTTTTTTAGTGAAAGCGGGGTTTTTTGTTTCTGGGTATTTAGATTTATTGCATGTAATATTTATATTATGAAGGACAATGAAATAACAATTGGAGATTTAAAGAAGCAAGTAGATGCCTTTGTTGATGAACGTGATTGGAAACAATTTCATAGTCCAAAGAATCTAGCTATGGCATTATCTGTTGAAGTATCAGAATTAATGGAATTATTTCAATGGCTTGATCTTGAACAAGCAAAGGAAGTAATGAAATCTGGTAAAGTAAGAGAGGATGCTTTAGATGAAATCGCCGATATTTTTATATATTTATTAGCGTTTTGTAATACAAACAAAATTGATATTAGTGATGCATTAATGAAAAAAATGAAAAAAAATATTAAAAAATATCCTGCAGATAAATTTAATGGGCATTTCTAATATATCAATATAATAAATGGTTATCACTCAAAATGATGTTATTGATATAATGATGGTTGTTATTTTTGTCACATATTCAATAATTATTTTTCCAAGGCTTCCTGTAATTTCGTATTTGTTTCCCGTAGTCTCCCTGAAAGCATTTTAATAATTTGTTGCATAATTTCAGAATTTCCGGCCATTAATTCATAAAAACCATCCTGTTCAATTTTCAGTAATGTTGTTTCAGCTTCTGCAGTTGCATCTGCTGAACGTGTTTCTTGATCTAAAAGCGACATTTCTCCTAATACGGTACTTTTACCAAGGGTTACAATATGATGCTCTCCCTTATGAATTCTCACATTTCCATCCACAACTATAAACATAGAATCACCATAATCTCCTTCAGAGAACATTAACTTTTCTTCTATGTTATGAATTTCTTCGGATATTTGAGCAATTCTTGTAAGTACATCCCCAGGGATATTTTTAAACAATTCAACTGATTTTAATATGATTGTTTTTTCTAATATTGAGTACATATTATTCTCCTTTTTGAAATTGAACATTTTTAACGGAATTATTTCTTTAATTTTTCCTGAATGATCCTCTATTTGGTTGAATAGTTGATCAATAAATATGGTATTTTGGATTTTACCCCAATCAACTTTTTTTAATAAGTCTTGGCGGTTACTTTTGATTATATAATTCAATGCGATAGCAGTTTTCCATTTATGTTCTCCATGAATCCAAAAAAGTATCAAATCATCAAAATCAACTAATAGATTCATAAACAAATCCTTCCCACTTTGTACTTCACTTATATCAGCATCAATTAATGGCATAGTTAATTTGCGATTTCCTGAAGAAAATGTTGAATCTACTAACTCCAGTACATAAGGCATTAACTCAGGATCCTGATTAGCAACATATTGTATGTATGTTTCTATGGGAGTGTTAGGATTATGCATAATACCCAATTTTAGAATAATTCGAATTAATTTCTTGATATCGCTATTGATATGATCCCTAATTAAAAAACAATTTTCATCATCAGGTAAAGAGTCTAGAAAGAGTACCAATTGGTAAACCTTTTGCGCAATATTCTCCAAACTTATTTCAATCTTATGTATAAAATCTTCAGATACGGGATATCCTCTAGCAACGGAAATTAATGAATTAGTTACTTCCCTTAATATAATTAGGTATGTCTCATCTAATCCTTTTTGCAATATGTTTAATGAATTTTCAATTTTGTATTGTTTCAGACAGCGGATAATACCCATACGAATTGGAAATTCACTATCTTCTACAAATAATATCTTATCAAGCTTATGCAATACTAATTCTTCTTCAAACCCACCAAGAGCTAGGCGAGCCTGCATAGCAGATTTTGGGTGAGCCAGATTACCAATTATATGATTTAGTAATTCTGGATTTTTCCTCTTTGAGGCGATTCGTAGAGATTCTTCTCTAACTTTGTGCGAATTATGGTTTAGAAAATTAATCAATTTATCATCATTCATTATACCCATAGGCTCATCCAAAAATTCTAACGCAGCCGTTATATTTTTTTCATCTTTACTATTTAATAATTTTTGTAAAACATCTTTGGATTTATTTGTGTGGAGCTTCATTTTTAATAATGAACATGCGCTTGCTGATTTGATTTGTAAGTTAGAGCTCGATAGATTTTGGTATAATTCATCTGAAACTTCTACAAGTTTTCTTCTCCCCGCTACATTAATTGCATCAGATTTTATTTTTTCACTATTTGTAGCTGCTTCGATGATTAATTCATCTGGAATTATAGTAGGTTTAATTGCAGCTATTTCGAGAACTTCTTTTTTTACATTAATAGATCCATTATTAAATAATTCTACTAAAGTATTTTTCCAGGGGTCGAGAGGCATAGTCTTAATTAAATCTAGCCCAAATAACTGCTTAAATTCATCCTCATCCAATAATGTTTTATCTATAGTTTGGATTATATGGTTATCCGTAATGTCAAATTCTACATCTTCCAAATTTAATTGTCTTTTCTCTATTGCATTCATCAGTGTTTTCACGTAACCATTTTTCAATCGGAAACTATTCCAAACCCAAAAAATTATCCCTGTTAAAGCAATAACACTTAGGTAATGCAATTTGTCAGTAGGAACAAATTTGAATTGTACCAAAATAAATATTAAGATACCAACGACTCCTTCAAGTGTTGCCCTTATAGAGCTATCAATTACTGGTTTTGCTTCTTTCTTTCGCTCCTTAGGAACCGGTAACCAAAGAATCTCTTGAGCCACACTATTAATAGAAAATTTAAAAACCTGATCAGAGAATTTTGCCATAAATACTGCTGCTAGGATTGGTATCATAAGGAACCCTGAGGATCCTAAAGCTAATGAAATGGGTAAAAATAGGAGACCTATAAGTATCCCAAAACGTGCCAGTACTATTCCAGTAATAATAAACTGCATAAATATAGTAGCAGCTCCGGTTGCCATATAATATGTACCAAAGAAACTTACCAAATCATCTTGCATTGGAAATGCCTGTACTGCTGTCATCTTAAATTGATAATCAATTATTTTTGAAATGAATGCGGCCAATCCAATCAGTATAGCAATTGATTTTAAATAGGGATCAAATTTGAATTTTACTTGATCTTTTGTTGATTCTTTCGGATAACCTTTTTTTTGTTTATCATCAGATTTTCTATAGTTTTTGATTAGGATTCCCATAATTACATATAAACCAATAAAGAAAATTGTAAGGTATAATAATTTTTCTGAACCGAATGTTTTTACAAATGGTTTAAGTGAGTACCCTGCTAGAATACCTGCAACAGATCCCCCTGCTCCCAAAATGCTGAATAGCCGTTTTGCTTGACGGGCATCAAATACTTCACCAGCGAGCATCCAAAATTGTAAGATAGATAAAGATACAATAACTTCCATAAATACAAATAAAATTGGAATTAACCATTTCTCAGGAAGGTCTACAATTGATTGCCCAGCAGTAAACATGGTAAAAAGCCTGCTTAATGATATTTGTATTATAAATAATATAGTTGCAAAAAATACCCCTCCAATAGTCATTACTTGAATAATATCTTTTCCAGCAGTTACCCGCTTATAAATGTTGATTACTATAACCATTGTTATAGCGATCGCAACAAACATTAATGGCAAGTAACTTCTATCAAATAAATTGAGGAAGAATGCATCACGGGCAGAACCACCTGTGATACTTGTAGCTACTACAGCAAAAAATTGTACAAACAGAATAAATACTTGCTTGCGTTCATCTTTTTTAATTTGAATTAGTTTCATTAATTATTGCAGGTTATTATTTTATAGTTAATGATTAAGATAATAATTATTAAGATATTATAAATCAAAATTATTTATTATAAATCTTTATCCATTTCATAATTAAATAGGCTCCAATACAATAACTTTTTTGCTTTATCACTATTTGGTTAAACAGAAATATTTGTTTATAGATATTTGTGGTAGATAATTGTACATTTAATTACTGTATTATACCGTATAGCATATCCACTGTACCCATGGAAATTGCTCTAAAGTCGTAAGTTAAAAAGTGTAGATTTATTTGGGGAAAATAGACGTTTTAAAAAATGTTCCAATTTTTAGCGACCTTGCTGATGCTAAACTACGGTCAGTTGTAGGTAAAATGATTTCTAAATCTTATAAAAGAGGTCATATGATAATAGAAGAAGAAAGCGTCGGTAACCATTGCTATTTTCTCACGCGGGGACGGGTAAAAATTACCCAATCTAGTAGTAACGAAAGAGAAGTGATCTTGGCTTTATTGGGCCCTGGTGATTTTTTTGGTGAAATGTCTCTCTTAACTGGTGAAGTTCGCTCAGCAAATGTGGTTGCGCTTGAAAAGACAAAAGCTTTAGTACTCAATACAGAAGACTTTCTTAAAACACTGGAAAAATATCCTAAAGTAGCTATTAATCTGTTACGTGAATTAGCAATCCGTATTCAGAAAAGTGATAAGCAGATAGTCAGCTTATCTTTGAGTGACGCTGAAAGAAGAATAGCTATTTCTATATTGCGAGTAGCAGAAGAACAGGGTATGATTTATCATGGAAATGTCACAATTAACCCACTTCCATCCCAACAGGATATTGCTAATATGGCTGGTACAACACGTGAAACTGTATCGAGAACTTATAGATTTCTAGTAGAAGATGGTTATGTTCAGCGTATAGGCAAAAAACTTATAATTCTTGATTTTAAGCGATTTGTTAAAGATTTCTCATTGAGTTAAAATTATTTAATTATGATAGATTCTATTCTATATATTCATTATTATTACTTGGAAATTATTTATGGTTAAACAAAGTAGAAATGAGCCGTGCGATTGTGGAAGCGGAAAAAAATATAAATTCTGTCATGGTAAATTGGAAAAAGGATCGAATCAGCAATGGATTATAATAGGTATAATTGGTGCGATATTTCTATTTTCTTTCTTTATTTTATCTGATCCCAATACATTAACGACTACCAATGTAGCTCCTTTGCCAGTAATGCCTAGAGCAGCTGAAACTTCCGGTTATCAGCAGCCTCCAGGACAAGCACCTCCGGGAAAAGTATGGTCACCAGAACATGGTCATTGGCATGATATTAATCCGAATACTTCTCCAACTTCATTACCTTTAAATAATACTCTGCAACAGCAGCCTCCAGGACAAGCACCTCCGGGAAAAGTATGGTCACCAGAACATGGTCATTGGCATGATATTCAGTAATTATTTTATTACTTAATCTTCAGAAATATCAATTATAATACCTAATTCCTCTGCTACTACAGCAGCAGAGTCAACCTCAGCAGATAGGACCATACCATCTGCATCGATTAATTCAGTAATCTTTGGCGCCAATTCATTCTGAAGCTGTTCCTTGCTATAGTGATCCTTCAATTTGTTGCATACAGCAATAATGTGGTTTTTTCGTCCAAAATTATCCATAGGAAGAATTGTTTGATATGCAATCTGTAATACCTCTTGTGCGTGATCTGGAGTATGGTCAGGAAATAAGGCGCTCAATGTATCTGCCCAAACTTCTTTTTCTTCCCAATCAATTTGGTTATCTGCAATTTGTAAACAAGAGAATAAATGTGTTACTAATTCTAAAGGTGTAAGATTATTTACTATCATAATTATTCCTTTTTCCAATCACTTGTTGATGTTGTTTTTATAGCCAATGCATGAATTTCTTTTTTTATCATTCCTTCTAATGCTTTATAAACAAGCTTATGTTGATCCAATATAGATAATCCTTCGAAAGCACTAGATACTATTTCTAGTTCAATATGAGCTCCTCCATCATAATTCTTATGATTAACATGTTTATTAGTATCATTATTAATTGATAAATAATCAATATCCATTACCTTACTTAATCGTGACTTAATTTTATTGTCTAAATTCATTTAAATAAATATTAATTTAATTTGCTATGTAAATTATACACCCATGGAAACCCCAAATCAAATACAACTTACGCAAAAAGATAAAGATCGCTATAAAAAAGAAATCGAAGCTATTGATATAAATATTGAAAATTCAATTATGCAGTTAATACCAGAAAAGCTAGAAATCTTAATAAGTTCTCCACATCTAGATGATGCACAGTTGCAATTAGTTAATGATGTTGCAAAACTTTATCAGTTTATCTCCTCTTACCCAATTCAAAGTAAAGAACTAAAACAACAGATTCTTTTTGCTTTACAATATTTTGTTGATCCAGATGATGATATTCCAGATAGTATTCCTAATTTGGGTTTTATTGATGATGCTGCAGTTGTACGATGGATTCTAGATGAAATTATTGATGACAATATAGATATCATCAAAGCATAATTATAAAATTTATTTATCTAATTCTTCTTCCGAGAACTGAAATTGACATTGAGGACACCACCAAGGTTTGCCGAAATAAGCAGGATTATTTTCATTTAATTGCATTGCAGATTCACATTGCGGACAGTTTCGCTCTGTCCCTTCATCAGGCCATGTATAATCAGGTCTGAATTTTAACGCAGGGTCAGGGGTATGGTGTTCATTCATGGTATAAATTTACAGATATTATGTTAAGCTACAATAATCTTATTTATACATTCAGATAGATAGCCAGATCAATTCCATGAAAAATATAATAAAGGCGATTCCAACATATCTAACTACACGAGCTTCAGCTCTTGCTGCTTTTAGATAACTATATTGATTCTGGTAATATAAAAATACTTGTTTTACTGCTCCAGGAGGTACATAAATCCGTTTTACTGCATCTGAAAACATAATATGATCTCTTACTCGTTCTGTCTCTTCAGGGGGTAGATAACTAACTTCATGAAATCCTGGTAAAACGGGAATTGGGTCAACTATTGGCGTCTCACCAATAAAAACCCCATCGATAAAAAGAGGAACACCTAAACTATCTGCCTTTATATCTAAAAATCCTGTGTATACGGCAAAGCCAGAGCTTACTGTGTCAACTTCTTGAGTGTAAACAAATGAGATTGAAACATAAATCACGCATAATTTTACAAAATGCATGTCCCAAATTATTCTTAGAACATTCTTGATTCAACAAGTTAATTAGTTGTATTTACCATATAGTAATTAGAATTTTCCATCAGATTTTGCTGGAATTAATTTGAAAAACAAAAACCTCCTTATATTTTTTATGCTTATATGCACCTTTTCATGTGCATACTTCAATACATTTTATAATGCTGAACAATATTTTAATAAGGCAGAAAAGATCCGGTTAGAAAAAGCAGGAGAATCAATTCCCNTATCTGCTATTGATGATTATTCAAAGGTTATTGAAAANTCAAAGAGAGTTCTTGATGAATTTCCTGAATCAAGTTATAGAAAGGATGCTCTTTTATTAATTGGTAAATCCCATTTNCATCGTCAAGAGTATCGTTTAGCAGAAGCAATATTTCAACAATTTGATAATGAATTTGGAAGCGGACATCCTTTTGAAAGTGGCTTTTGGAAGGCTATGGTAAAATGGAGACAAGGGAAATCACAGGCTGCTTTAGAAGATTTAAATGAAATTATAAGTCATCAATTAATCNCTGATCAGCAGTCCAAAGTATATTTATCNATTGCAGAAATTCAACTTGAATTAAGTTTAGATTCTTCTGCACTTGATAATTTACTTAAAGGTGCAGAGCTTACTACAGATACAGAGCAGAGAGGGCAGATATATTATCGTATTTCGCTATTAGCATATGATAAAGATGATTATGATTTAGCTCTAGAGGCTAATAAAAATCTTATAAGATATACAACTTCTAAAAAAAGGATTGAAGAAGCAAAACTACAGATTGTTCGAATACATCGTATTTTAGGTAATTGGGATATAGTAATGTCTGAAATTAAAACAATCCTAATTGATGATCGTTTTACCAGAATTCATGGAAGTTTGGAGCTAGAATTAGTACAACTTTATCAGATGAAAGGTGAAAACAGTTTAGCGAAAAATCGATTAGAATCCATTATNACAGATTATCCAAGGACAGAAACCTCTGCTGANGCATATTANATGCTAGGAGAAATTGCAATTAATGAAAATTGGGATTTAGATGATGCAGAAAAACAATATAGTCAAGTTACGCGCGAATATCGTAAGTCTCAGTATACACCTACAGCTAATCTTCGGGTAAAGCAAATCAAGTCTTATAACGATTCAAGGTCNTCGATAATTGAATTGCGTAAAGAATTAGTAGCTAAAGTAAATATCGATACTACTAATTTTGATTCAACTTTAGCAACTAAACCTAATAACGTTGATTTTCATGTAAATTATGAATCTTTAGCAAATCACTATTATAATTTGGGCGAACTGGAAGCATTCCACTTTAATCGTCCAAAAGAAGCAATTCTAAACTTTTTAATGATTGTTGATAGTCTTCCAAAAACATCTCAATATAGTAAATCATTATTTACATCTTCTTATATATGTCATCAGGAGGGCGATTCAGCTTTAGCAGTTTCTTTGCGGGATTCATTATTAGACCAATTTCCAAGATCTGAATATGCNGAATATTTGCGTATACGTTATAATATGTCTGATTTGGATGGNTCATCAAATAAATTATTTCGTGAAGGTGAAATTACTTGGCAGAATAAACCAATAGATGCATTAGNAATTTTTAGAAAAATTNTACAACNGGATAGAGAAAGCGATGTNTCTGCTCGATCTGCAATGTATCTTGCTGTTAAGTATGATCGTTNTTTTTCTAAAGCTGATAGTGCTCTTTTTTATTATGATTGGCTTCAAAAATATAAACCCGAAAGTGAACAAGCTTTGGCTACTACAAATCGATATAATGAATTAAAAAATACCNTATCAATTTTAAAAGAAGTGGATTCAATTAAAACAAGCGAAGTAAACGATACATCTAGCATAGTCAAAACTGCAGTTTNTAATGATACTATTAATAATAAGGTGGATAATTAAAGTAATACTTAATATTCTATTCTTATGATGAAATACTTTATAGCTGCACCATTTGGTAACTATCTAAAATACAAATCATATCCAGACGTTGTTCCAGTAACTGGTACCTGGACAATGGAATCCAGAGGTGGCATNCTAAAAAGATTATGGAAAATCGGAGTAACTCTTCGCTATAANAGCACGTATCAGGGTTGGACCAATAAACTCGGTTTACCAAACCCAGGTATTTTAGTCGGAGTTAAAAAAACTGCTTTAAATGAAATTCTATCTATTGGTGAATTAGAGTCTGGAGATTTTAAAAAAATTGTTGAGATAGTTTCTGATGATCAATCTCTTGAAATTAATCTAAGCTGTCCAAATGTTGAACATGATAAGAATTTNTCTTGGGATGATACTAGATTATTTACGACTTCNTCTAAAAGAAAATACTGTATAGTTAAAGTATCTCCATTGATTACTATTGATGAGTTGAAGTTNCTAATTGAAGAAATTGGATTTAAACAAATCCATTGTTGTAATACTNTGCCGGTTANAGAAGGTGGTTTATCTGGAAAAACTTTACGTCCTTATGTTAATAAATTGATAAATATTATTCGAGATAATTGGGGAGATTCAATAGAAATTATAGCAGGAGGTGGTGTAGAAAATATTCAACATGTCGATGATTATCTAACATTAGGTGCTGATCATATCTCATTAGGGACGATTTGTTTTACTCCATGGAGAGTTAAAGCTCTTATTAATAAAAGAGATTAATGAAATTATTGCTAGGGTTAAATTAGATTAATGATAAGAATATTATTTATCATATTTACTTTTATTTTGTTTTCATGCACTAATTCACCGCGCTATGGAAGTTCGGTTTCTTCAAAGAAAAAATTAAATCCTAAATCTTTTAAAACGATGAATCGTGTTCCAAAAGTGCTTACTGGGATCAGTTCTTATTATGGAACAGATTTTCATGGAAAATTAACTGCAAATGGAGAAGTNTATGATATGTATGGATTAACTGCTGCACATAAAACTCTACCATTAAATACAATTGTTCGTGTAACCAACCTTTCCAATAATAAATCGTTAATTTTACGAATCAATGATCGAGGTCCTTATGTAAAAGGNAGGATATTAGATTGTTCATATGGAGCTGCGAAGAAACTGGGTTTTATTGCTCAAGGAACAACTAAAGTTCGGATAGAGTTGATTGAGNTTGGTGACAATAAATACATGAAGCATAAATCTGGATCATAAATGTTATCTCCATCCATTATTGATAATAGTGCTAATTAGATGTATTTTCGCCTCGGCTTTCATCGCTTATCATGAATCAACTTTCAAAAAATCGAACAATTATTAATGTTATTGGTATCCCTGCTATAATATATTTATTGTGGCAGGGTGGTTTANTATTTGCTTTATTTGTTTTATTAGTTATGATGATTGGCATTAATGAATTTTATCGGTTAACAACAACCAAAGATCAATCACCCATAAAGATATTTGGATATATTTTCACTTTTATATTAGCTGGATATTATTTTTTGTTATNNAATATAAATGAANTNCAATTTTACACTTTTCTTTCAAATGGTGCTGCGGATCCACTATTGACAGTTTTATGTATTTCGATTGTTATACTCTTTTTATTTGAGATGAAAAGAAATGTTATTAATCCTACAAGAAATATTGCAATTACACTTCTTGGTGTAATATATGTTCCATTATTGTTGGGCACATTAATTGCTCTAAGAAATTTGGATTCAGAGCAGAATACAAATTTTACTATTTGTATGATTCTTTCAATATGGATTTGTGATTCAACGGCTTTTGTATTTGGGATGAAATGGGGCAAGAAAAAGATTCTTCCAAGGATTAGTCCAAATAAATCATGGGTAGGGTGTATTGCTGGTTTATTATCAGCAATAGTATTTTTCCTTGCTTCAAGTTATCATGGTTTTTTACCAGATTTATCTAATTTGGATATCTTAGCTTTAAGTATAATAACTGGTTTTTTTGGGCAGGCTGGAGATTTTGCTGAATCTTTAATTAAAAGAGACCTTGGCGTAAAAGATTCAGGAACCATATTACTAGGGCACGGAGGCGTGTTGGATCGTTTTGATTCAATCATTTTTTCTAGTCCATTGACTTTTGCATATTTAACCTTCATTTATTTTCCAAGAGTATCATAATTGTGGAATTGAAATCAATATTAGCCACTGATTGCGGTAGCACCACTACAAAGGCAATACTTATTGAATTTGTTGATGGTGAATATAGATTACGTTTTAGAGGAGAGGCCCCCACTACGGTTGAAGCTCCTTTTGAAGATGTAACTAGAGGAGTTTTAAATGCAGTAATGGAAGTGGAAGAATTATCAAGTAGAAAGTTGTTAGATGGGGAAAAAATAATTACTCCGCATAAAAATAATGAAGGTGTGGATTTATATGTGTCTACCAGTTCTGCTGGTGGAGGACTTCAGATGATGGTTGCAGGTGTGGTGAAGTCAATGAGTGGAGAAAGTGCAGAGCGGGCTGCTCTTGGTGCGGGATCAATCGTGATGGATGTTCTTGCTTCGAATGATGGTCGTAAACCACATGAAAAAATTACTCGTATTCGACAATTACGTCCAGATATGATATTATTATCTGGTGGAGTTGATGGAGGTACAACTAAGCATGTTGTTGAACTTGCTGAAATTTTAAAGGCAGCGAATCCTCAGCCTAGATTAGGTAGTGATTATAAATTACCTGTTATATATGCGGGTAACAAAAAAGCGAGTGATGAAATAATTAATACTTTAGGAGATCAAACAGATCTTACTATTGTAGAAAATATTCGTCCAGTTTTAGAGAGAGAGAACTTGAATCCAAGTCGTGACATAATTCATGATTTATTCATGGAGCATGTGATGCAACAGGCTCCTGGTTATAATAAATTAATGAGTTGGACAGACGCTCCAATTATGCCTACACCTGGTGCAGTAGGTTCATTGATTGAAATGATTGCTGAGGAAGAGAAAATTTCTGTAGTTGGTGTTGATATTGGCGGTGCAACAACTGATATTTTTTCTGTATTTCAAAATCAGTTTAATCGAACGGTAAGCGCTAATCTTGGAATGAGTTATTCAATTTGTAATGTTCTTGCGGAAGCTTCGCTAAATAATGTTTTACGTTGGGTCCCTTTTGATATTGATGAAAAAGAATTAACAAATCGTATAGGGAACAAAATGATTCGACCAACAACGGTTCCCCAATCAATGGAAGAATTAAAAATTGAACAAGCGATAGCTAGGGAAGCATTACGATTATCATTTATTCAGCATAAAGCTTTTGCTGTAAATCTTAAGGGAGTGCAGAAAGAACGAACCATTTCTGATGCCTTTGAGCAGTCAGATTCTGGATTATCTCTTGTTGATATGATGGAGTTAGATTTACTTGTGGGTTCAGGTGGTGTATTGTCTCATGCCCCTAGAAGAGAGCAGTCTGCAAGAATGTTGATTGATTCGTTTCTTCCTGAAGGTATAACCCAATTAGCAGTAGATTCTATTTTTATGATGCCTCAGCTTGGGGTTCTTGCAAATATTGATCAAGAAAATTTAGCTGAAAGTGCAAGAAGGGCTGCATTAGAAGTATTTAATAAAGACTGTCTTATCCGTTTAGGTACTTGCGTTGCTCCTATCGGCAAAGCCAATCCTGGAGATATGATCTTATCAGGCTCTTTAGTTATGTCAGATGGATCTGAGCAACAAATAAAATTACACCAAGGAGAACTATTATCTATACCTGCGGAATATGAGCCAATTAAGGCTAAACTAACACCTGGAAAAGGAATGAATGTAGGTGCTGGTAAGAATGAAGAAATAAATACAACTTTATATGGTGGGGTTGTGGGCTTAGTTTTTGATGGTCGTGGAAGGCCGTTTAATCTTCCAAGTGAAAATGATAAACGAATAGATAGTTTAAATATTTGGAGTAATGCAATGAATGAATATCCAGCTGGAGAAGAAAAATAATTATGGCACATGCTTACACACCAGGGTTAAAAGTACTTGAAAACACATCTGTTGAAAAGGAAAGAAGATTGCCTCTTAAAGGTGAGGTCCTTGTAGAAAAAGGAATAGATGTTACTCCAGAAAAAATAGTCGCAAGAACACACTTACCAGGGAATGTTCAGATGGTAAATGTTGCCAATCTATTAAATGTTGATGCTCAAGATGTTCCAGAATTTATGTTAGTTGATATAGGTAATAATATATCGCAAGGTGATCTCGTTGCAGAAACAAAAGGAATTTTTGGATTATTTAAATCTGAAGTAAAAAGTCCTGTTAATGGTGTTCTTGAATCTATTTCAAATGTTACGGGTCAGATAGTAATACGCGAAGCTCCCATACCTGTTGAAGTGGATGCTTATATGAATGGTAATGTGTCCCAAATTATGGATAATGAAGGGGTTGTTATTACATCCAATGCAGTATTCATTCAAGGGATCTTTGGTATGGGTGGAGAGAACAGGGGTGATTTGCATGTTTTGGTTGATAGTAGAGAAAAAGAATTGAATGAAGATATGATTACTACAGATATGAAAGGCAGCATTATTGTAGGTGGTTCGCATATCAGTCTTAATGCATATAAAAAAGCAATTAGCATGGGAGTCGCTGCGGTAGTAGTAGGTGGATTTAATTATCATGATTTAAAAGATATACTTGGATATACATTGGGTGTGGCAATTACCGGATCAGAAGATATTGGTACTTCATTAATTATTACGGAAGGATATGGTAAAATTCCTATGGGTGCTAGGTCTTTTGATATATTAAAAAAGAACGATGGAAGATTTACTTCTGTTAATGGCGCCACACAAATTAGAGCAGGAGTAATTCGGCCAGAAATTGTTATACCTTTCAATGATATTGATGGCTTAGATTCTGCAGTTAAGAAGAATGAGACAGGTATTACTGAAGGTAGTTTAGTGCGCGTGATAAGATCTCCTTATTTTGGTCAGATAGGTACGGTAAAATCATTACCTCATGAATTGCAAAAAATGGAATCTGAAACTATGGTTCGGGTTGCGGAAGTAAAAATAAATGATCAAAATTTTGTAATTCCTAGAGCGAATTTAGAAATGGTTGAAACCACTTAAGGTTAATTAATGAATTCTAAAAATGTAAATGCTGAAAAAGAGTTTATTTGTAAGATAGCATCAAGAATACATCAATCTGGTTTCATAACACCTGCAGTGTTTTTTTTAGAACTAACTAAACCATTATCTTTGATTGGAAGCCATGCAATGATATTTTTCGGACCTATAATTAATGCGTTTATTAATACAGAAGATTACTATAAAGCAGCAGAAATATTTGAAAAGCCTGAAAATATTGAATTGCTCATACAAGAAATAGAAAAATTAGAAGAAAAAATAGTACATGTTGAAAGATAAAGAATTTTGGTCAGTAGCAGGCGTTTTATCGCTTGTCTTTTTACTTTATTGGTTTGTTGGCCACCCTCTCTTTAAGGAAGAACGAATTGTGATGTTTCTTATTATTGCAATTATGACTGCAAACCTAATTTATTATATTCGCTATGCTCGTAAGGGTGGAGATATATTTCTTCGATCAATACCTGGGTTAAAGGCTGTTGAAGAAGCCGTAGGTCGTTCAACTGAAATGGGTAAATCTGTTTTGTATGTTCCTGGAATCATGGACATGGATCAAGTGGAAACAGTTGCTGGGGTAATTATTTTGGGGCATGTTTCTAGAATGACTTCTCGTTATGAAACTAGTTTGAATGTTCCAGTTTCTCGATCAATTGTTATGAAAGCTGCTAGAGAAACAGTTAGAGAAGCTTATACGATGGAAGGCCGTCCCGACCTATTTCAAGATGATATGGTTCATTATCTTACAGATGATCAATTTGCTTATGCTGCAGGTGTAAATGGTATTATGGTTAGAGAAAAACCAGCCGCTTGTCTTTATATGGGTAAGTTTTTTGCCGAATCTTTACTTTTAGCTGAAACTGGTAATTCTATTGGAGCCATTCAAATAGCAGGTACAGCTTCTCAATCTCAAATCCCATTCTTTGTGACTGCCTGCGATTATACTCTTATTGGTGAAGAATTTTTTGCTGCAAGCGCTTATTTGTCTCAAACGCCTGAATTAATGGGTGGTCTTAAGGGGCAGGATATGATGAAAGCAGGTGTTGTAGCTACAATATTATTTTCATTACTTATGCGAATATTATTTGATCTTGGATTAATCAAATGGAATATAATATCAATATTAACGGTGCAGTAAGTATCTAATTATGCTTTGGAAAAGACAAATACCTATTTTAATAGCGACAGTCGTTGGTTTATCAACTTTATTTGGCTGGTTTATTGATCATCCTAGAATAGAGTCATTTGTTAATGATGATGCAACCCAATGGTATGATATTTTAGCTAGTTTTGCTATTTTTCTTGGAGCCTTGAACTTAATGAAATTGCAAGGAAAAAAGGTTCTCAAGCAACGATCTGGATGGCAATATAGTTTATTTGCTATTGGAGGATTTTTCTTTGCTATAGTTGCGGGCTTTATTTATAAAGGCAATGATGCGGTTGAATGGGGTGTTCATGTCACTAGTAAAGGAACTTTATTTAAGTGGATGTTTGAATATATGTTTACACCATTATCGGCCACAATGTTTGCCCTTTTAGCATTTTTTGTTGCCTCGGCTTCCTACCGCGCATTTCGAGTACGCAATCTAGAAGCAACACTTCTACTGGTATCAGGAATTATAATTATGATTGGTAGGGTCCCTTTAGGAAGTAGTATATCTAGTTGGTTTATTATGTATTTACTGATTCTTATTGCCAGTATTGTAGTTAATGTCAAATTCAAAGATAAAAAAATAACATTTGGTACATTATTGGCTGGGGTATTGATAGTAACTATTTGGGGATCCATATTAGGTTGGCCACTTGATCAGCCAGGTTTATTCTATTTACCTGTTCTTCAGGATTGGATTTATAATAACCCAAATGTTGCTGGAGCAAGAGCAATTATGATTGGTATTGGTTTGGGTATTTTTGCTACATCTATCAGATATATTCTTGGCGTGGAAAAGTCTTACATAGGTGAATAATGGATAAAATATCTGATTTTATATTAAGAGCTGAAAAAGTCGATAGAAGATGGATTTTTCTAATTATTGGATTAGCAGTTCTTTTACCTTTATTTTTTCCGCTTGGGTTACCTATTCGTGCGACAATTGCAACCCAAAAAGTTTATGATGCTGTTGAAGCATTAGAAGATAATTCAAAAGTCCTTGTTTCTTTTGAGTATGGACCAAGCACCAAACCTGAAATTCATCCAATGGCCATCGGTTTATTAAAACATTTATTTACTAATGGCCATAAAGTATATGTGACATGTCTCTGGCCAGATGGGCAGTTTATGGCAGATGAGGCCTTAACTGAAGTCGCAGAAGAAGAGTTTAATCTTACATATGGCGAAGACTATGTTATTTTAGGATTCCGTCCTGGTAATGAGGCTGTTGTTAAAGGAATGGTAAGTAATATTCGTAAACTATACACTACGGATGTTCGTGGAACGCTAGTTGATGATATTCCTTTAATGAAGAATATTAATAAAGTTGCTGATTTTGATTTTATTTTTTCAGCATCTGCCGGTTATCCGGGAACTATGGAATGGGTGCAATATGCCTCAGATCCTACGGGTGTACCATTGAGCACTGGGACAACATCTATAATGGTAAATGATATAATGCCTATGGTTAACAGTGGACAGGTTCAGGGTATACTTGCTGGAATGCCTGGTGCTGCGGAGTATGAAGCATTAATTGGATCTCCAGGGATAGGTACTAGTGGTATGGATGCTCAATCGATTGCTCATTTAGTTATTGTGCTATTTATTATTTTTGGAAACATCGCATATTTTATAGAAGTGCAAAGGTCAAAGAAGTACTAATATGATAGGTTCATGGATAGCTGTATTTCTTACTCTTGCGATTTTTTCGTATTTGTATAAGGATAATCCTTTTTATAAAGTAGCAGAACATTTATTTGTTGGCATATCAACAGGTTATTGGACATCTATGTTTTTCTGGACTCAAATTCAGCCTAATCTATTTGGGAGACTATGGCCTGCTTCTGCATACAATTCTGATTCAATCTGGTATAAATTTTATAATTTACTTGGGATTTTTAGTTCTGTTTTTCCTGATGGTGGTATAGATAAAGGCCATCATATGGAATTGCTTTATTTGTTGCCATTTGCATTGGGTATAATGATGTTACTAAGTGTATCTTCTAAACTCAGTTGGATGGCGCGTTGGGGGATTGCCTACACTGTAGGAATGGCGGCTGGTTTGAGAGCATATGGATTTCTGAATTCTAATGTTTTAGGTCAGATTAAAGGTTCTGCTTTTCAAATCTTTAATTCTGATTTACCTTTTTTTGCTTTAGCAAGTGAAAGTATTTTTAATAATTTTATTATTCTAATCGGAACAATTTCTGGTCTTATGTATTTTTATTTTAGTCGAGAGCATACTGGAAACTTTGGAAAATTAAGTAAGCTCGGTATTTATTTCTTGATGGTAAGTTTTGGCGCATCGTTTGGTTTTGCAGTTATGGGTAGGATTTCACTCTTAATTGGTCGTTTTGTTGATTTAATCGCATATTCTGGCCCTGCTTATAATCATGCAACTCTATGGCTTTTATTGGTTATGGTTTTATTATTAGGATACTCAGCTTTCTCGGATAAGAACAATACTTCTGAGAATGAGTCCACTTTGGAATAATAGTTTAGGTTTTATACGTTTGTAATTGAATACTTTTATTAATAGATCCTACCTCAAATATTCTGATCAGATCATTATATATACAAATATAGTTACTATAAAATAATGTTTATGAAAGATTTACTCAAACAATGCAGTATTAATGAAAATAACTTTGGAAGTTGTGTTGGTGGTATGGATTGGATATCTACTGATAATTCAGGAGAGAATGTTTCATATTGCCCAAGTAATGAAATGGCAATTGCAACTGTTTTTGAAGCGAGTGAAAATGATTATGAACATATAGTATCAAAGGCAACTTCTGCGTTTGAAGAATGGAGAAAAGTCCCTGCTCCTATACGTGGAGATTTAGTTAGAGAAATGGGAAATGCTTTAAGGGATAAAAAGGAAGTATTAGGCAGTCTTGTTTCATTAGAAATGGGAAAAATTAAAGAAGAAGGTTATGGTGAAGTACAGGAAATGATTGATATTGCAGACTTTGCTGTTGGACAGTCTCGTATGTTATATGGAAAAACGATGCATTCGGAGCGCCCAAATCATCGTATGTATGAACAATGGCATCCTTTGGGACCAATTGGTGTTATTAGTGCTTTTAATTTTCCTGTAGCAGTTTGGGCATGGAATGCGTTTATTGCTGCTATTGCTGGAGATGTGGTTATTTGGAAACCATCAAGTAGCACACCTTTAACTGCTGTAGCTGTACAACATATTTGTAATGATGTTTTAGAGCGAAATGGGTATAAAGGTATATTTAATTTGATTATTGGGAAAGGATCAACGATTGGTGAGAAAATGTTGTCTGATAAACGTTTACCTCTTATTTCGTTTACTGGTTCAACTTTAATGGGGAGACATGTAACTGAAGTTGTATCCAAACGTTTTGGTAAGACAATATTAGAGTTAGGTGGTAATAATGCAATCTTAGTTGATGAAACTGCGGATCTTGATTTGGCCACTCCAGCAATCGTTTTTGGAGCTGTTGGTACTGCAGGACAACGTTGCACATCTACAAGAAGGGTTATATTACATAACTCAATATCGGATACTCTAACTGATCGATTGTTAAATGCATATGGTCAGGTAAATATTGGTGATCCTTTGGAAAAAGAAACATTAATGGGCCCACTTCTTAATCAAGGTGCAGTTGATTCATATTTAAGTGCTATAGAAAAAGTGAAAAATGCTGGTGGTGAAATTCTTTGTGGTGGAAAGATAATCAAAGGAGATGGTTATTTTGTTGAGCCAACCATTGCGAAAGTAGAAAATCATTGGGATATAGTACAAGAGGAGACATTTGCGCCTATTCTTTATTTGATGGAATATGATCATTTATCCAAGGCAATTGAAATGCA
This sequence comes from Fidelibacterota bacterium, assembly GCA_002701785.1. Taxonomy (GTDB): domain Bacteria; phylum Fidelibacterota; class Marinisomatia; order Marinisomatales; family TCS55. The sequence goes on along the minus strand of NZXC01000052.1, from coordinate 4,896 downwards.
TAATAATGTTCCACAAGGTTTATCCTCTTCCATGTTTACAACAAACATTCAAAATGCTGAATTATTTTTATCTTCTGTAGGTAGTGATTGTGGAATTGCAAATATAAATATTGGTACCTCAGGTGCTGAAATTGGAGGAGCATTTGGAGGCGAGAAGGAAACTGGTGGAGGGAGAGAGTCTGGCTCAGATTCGTGGAAACAATATATGCGTCGACAAACAAATACTATTAATTGGAGTGATGAATTACCATTAGCTCAAGGAATTAAATTTGATATTAATTAGTAATAGTAAAGGATAGTATTAAATGGTTGATCCAAAAAAAGTACATTCAATTATTGGTNAGCATATGTTAGCTGATGGNATGGAACAAGTGATAGACTTAAATAAAAGCCATGGNTCCTGGTTGGTAGATGATCGGGATGGAAAAGAGTATTTAGANCTATTCTCTATGTTTGCTTCCATGTCNGTTGGATATAATCATCCGTATTTGCTTGAACATCAAGAAAGATTAATTAGCCCTGCTTTAAATAAGATAACTAATTCTGATATATATTCAACCGAAATGGCACAGTTTGTTGATACGGTAGGAACCATTGCCCAGCCAGATTATTTACCATATTCTTTTTTTGTTGAGGGTGGAGCTTTGGGGGTAGAAAATGCTCTAAAAACAGCATTTGACTGGAAAGTACGTAAAAATTTGGCTGCTGGAAAGGGTGAAAAAGGATCGAAGGTCATTCATTTTAAAGAATGTTTCCATGGTAGAACAGGATATACAATGAGTTTAACGGACTCACCAGATCCAAGAAAGACATTATATTTTCCTCGCTTTGACTGGCCAAGGATCGATAATCCAAAACTTCATTTTCCTATTACAGATGAAGTATTAGAACATGTAAAAATATCAGAAGATAAAGCTATTGATCAGATTACATCAGCAGTTCATAATAATCCTGATGAAATAGCTTGCTTAATTATTGAACCTATTCAAGGAGAAGGTGGTGATAATCATTTTCGTCCAGAGTTTTTTCAACAATTACGTCATCTTGCAGATGAAAATGAATTTTTATTAATATATGATGAAGTGCAAACTGGTGTTGGCGTTACTGGTAATATGTGGGCGCATCAGCAGTTTCCTGATTCATGTCGCCCTGATATAATTAGTTTTGGTAAAAAAATGCAAATATGTGGAATATTTTGTGGAACTCGTGTAGATGAAGTGGAGAACAATGTATTCCATGAGTCAAGTCGATTAAATTCAACTTGGGGTGGTAATATTGTGGATATGGTACGTATCACTATTTATTTAGAAATAATTGCCAAAGAAAAACTTGTTGACAATGCTGCTGAAAACGGTAATTATTTAATGCAAAAGATTCAAGGTATTCAAGATGAATATAGCGATGTGGTAAGTAATGCTCGTGGGAGCGGATTGTTTGCTGCATTTGATTTGCCAGATACATCTAAAAGAGATTTATTGGCTAATTTAATTATTTCGGAAGGAGCTCTTATTCTTGGTTCTGGGAAAAAATCAATTCGTTTCCGTCCTCATTTAAATATTTCTAAGGAAGAAATAGATCTTGCTGATCAGATTATCAGGAGAGCTATTGCTCGATTGTGACAGCTGATTCTTACGGTACTCTTTATATTGTTTCAACACCCATTGGTAACTTAAAAGATATAACGTTTCGGGCTGTTGAAATATTATCTTCCGTCTCTATGATCGCTGCTGAGGATACGAGACATTCTAAAAAACTATTCCAGCATTATAATATCACTACTCCATCTATTAGTTTTTTTGAACATAATCGTACAGCTCGAATTCCTCAAATAGTTACAAATCTCAAGAAAGGTAATCATGTAGCTGTAATAAGTGATGCAGGTACTCCTGGAATTAGCGATCCTGCATATCGACTAATTCGTGAAGCAATTTCAGAAGGAATAACTGTTGAATCTATTCCAGGGTCAACCGCATTAATTGCTGGAATTGTATCATCTGGGTTGCCAACTGATCGTTTTCTTTTTGAAGGTTTTTTACCTCCAAAGAAAGGGAGAAAAAAAAGACTAATGAATCTTATTGATCAAGATGCAACCATAATATTTTATGAAAGTCCTTATCGATTAATTAAAACTTTGAAAGAGATTAATGAAATATTGGGAGATAGACCTGCAGTCATTGCTAGAGAATTAACAAAAATGAATGAAGAAATTATTCGTGGAACTGTTTCAGATATATTGTCGTATTTTAATAATAAGAAACCACGTGGTGAATTTGTAATAATGATAGGGAAAAACGATACCAATGTCTTTTTCAAATAACGCTAAGTTTATTACGTTTGAAGGAATTGATGGTTGCGGTAAATCTACGCAGGCAAGAATGTTATTAGACGTTTTAAACAAAACTCATTCTATTGAAACGATTCTTGTTCGTGAGCCTGGAGGAACAACTATTTCAGAATCTATTCGCGAAATTTTATTGCATAGTAATAGAGGGGAACTAGGTGATCGTTCTGAATCTTTGCTTATGACTGCTAGCAGAGCACAATTAACACAGGATGTTATTATTCCTAATTTAGAATTAGGTAAGTGCGTAATTGCAGATCGATATAGCGATTCAACGTTGGCTTACCAAGGAGGCGGTAGAGGGATCGATATCGATTGGTTAATTGATCTAAATAATTATGCTACCTTTGCATTGGTTCCTGATATTACATTTTTGATAGACATTCGACCTGAAGAAGCGTTACGGAGATTGGATCAAAGTACGGATAGAATTGAAGGAGAAGGCATTGAATTTCAAGCTCGTGTACGTAAAACGTATCATGAACTTGCAGAAAAATTTCAGGATCGTTATGTATTATTGGATGGTCATANTAANATAGATNATATACAAGAAAAATTGCTTAATGAAATGAANAGACGAGGTNTAATTTCGTGAAACATAATAGAAAAATTTCTAAACGTTATTNTGCAGTCTTTTTCTCTTTATTATTNNTTAGCATTCTTTCATTTGCATTTACTAAATCAGACGTGTATCGGGAACTTGCCCGTTCCCAGCGTTTAATTAATGAAGTATATAAATCATTAATTACAAGGTATGCAGATCGTCTTGANACAGAAAAATTNACAAAGATTGTTATTAACAATATTCTTGATGATTTGGATCCATATACAGTCTANATGGAAGAAGATGAAAAAGAAGGNTTNGATTTATTAACTAAAGGAAAATATGGTGGTGTNGGNATAAANCTTGGTGTACGCGAAAAGAAACTAACAGTTATTTCTCCTATGGATAATTCACCTGCAAAAAGAAAAGGTGTNATTTCTGGAGACATTATTGTCAAAATAGACGGATTATTAACAAAAGAAATGTCGTTAGATGATGCTGCAAAGCATATNCGAGGCCCAAAAGGAACAGATGTTACACTATCAATTAAACGATTTGGAGATGAAAAATTAATTGATTTTACATTAACGAGAGATAACATCACTGTTAAAGATGTTGCCTATACAGGTATGCTTGATGATGAAACTGGTTATATTCGTTTGACTCGATTTTCGAAGAATTCTGGACCAGAAATGCGTTCTGCTATCAAGAATCTTCAAACAGAAAGCGTTTCACGTATTGTAATTGATTTGCGCGATAATCCTGGCGGNTTATTACAGTCTGCTATTGAAATATTAGATATGATGACTCCTAAGGGAAGNACTCTCTTATCTACAAAAGGTCGATTACCAGAATCCAATAAACATTATATATCCAGAAAAGATCCNATACTTGGTGAAGATACAAAAATAGCTATTCTTATTAANGAGGGAAGNGCCTCTGCAAGCGAGATAATAGCTGGAGCAGTGCAAGATTTGGATAGAGGAGTAATTNTAGGAACTCNATCTTTTGGAAAAGGACTTGTTCAGTCTGTTTATGGTTTGGATGGTAGTGGGAAAAGAAATTTAAAGGTGACAACTGCAAAATATTATATCCCTAGTGGTAGATTAATTCAAAAGCCGGGTTATATAGATGATGAANTAATTATCAATGACGATCAAGAAGACAGCTTATTTTATACAATAGGTGGNAGAAAAGTTAAAGGCGGTGGTGGANTTNNCCCTGATTATGAAGTTGAAATGCCAAAANCTACGCCATTAGTTTTGGANTGTTGGAGAAAAGGTCTATTTTTTAATTTNGCTCAAGANCGTCAACANCGGTATGANACTTATGATGANGCATTAGTTGATGTGACCATTCTGGATGATTTTAAATCTTATCTTGATAATCAAGANATAGATGTGAATACTAATGGGGAAAAAGCCCTGGAAGAGGCAAGAGAGAAAATACTTTCTTTAGATAGCACAAATATGGATCTAACACATGCATTTGATTTTGTAGAAACATTCATTATTGATCGTGAGGCATTATTATATGATGAGGAAGTGGATTTTTTGAAAAGAAGGTTGTATTTAGAGTTGATTGGAATAATGAAAGGTTCGGAATATCGTGTTGAAGAATCAATCAAAGATGACCCAGTTGTAATGAAAGCAAAAGAAATTTTACAAGACCCAATTGGCTATACTAGCTCATTTATTCCTGACGAAGAAGTTGAAACTATCAGTAATTAATATTTTACTATTCTAACCCTAATATTACTTAAGTATGTGGATTATTGATCTTCACTTCATGAAACAAATTATATTATATAAAAATGCGTTGCAAAAATCAAATTTCTCGATGAACTTCAGCTCCACTTGGGGCGATTAGCTCAGGTGGTTAGAGTGCTTGCTTGACATGCAAGAGGTCACTGGTTCAAGTCCAGTATCGCTCTCACCATAGTTTTAGATACGAAAAAGCCCTCTGCCGTTATGCCAGAGGGCTTCACATTGCCAGATGGATTGACTGATGG
>NZXC01000051.1 GCA_002701785.1 Fidelibacterota bacterium | reverse complement strand
TAGTATTCTATTGCGCATAGACAGCACACTCCCCGAAACCCAGAATTTCAATATCTTCATTCTGAGGACCGGCTAAACGACAATTTTCCGTAAAAGAGATGACTGTATCCCAATCCACACGGGCATTAAACGTGATGGAAGCCAACTCACCTGTACCAGATACATAGGAACTATCAACACCTAAGTATCCCGTATAAATATCTATGACACCTGCAGCGGAATCATCTTCAAAATAAAAGAGCATATCCGATGCGTCGGAATAAAAAGCACCCTGCGCAAAACCCACTACATGCATTTTGGCATGATCGTACTGGATTTGCATATGGGCACCGGCGTTGGAATCCACTTCCATAGCAAATACCTGCACTGTAAAATCACTTCCAGGCAAGGGGCTAATCTCATGTGGGTAAAAAACCAACGCTGGGGTAGAAAAGTTGTTTTCTGTCGCCTGATTCGGATCCAGTGGATTATTATTCACATCCTCTGGTAAATCTTCCGAACAGGAAAACAGAATAATTAAAAATAAAGGTACATATCGTATCATTTTCATTTTAATAACCTAGTTAACGCAGTGGAACAGAAAATTTCAACTGCATATTCTGTTGTTCATGGTTAAAAGCAACATTCATATTCATCTTAGATAGAGCCTGTCGTTTTCGTTGTGAATATTTTGAAGTCCCTGGACCTTCTAAATAGGAGCTGACCGCACTATACAACCAACCAGCAGCTAATAATCCAGAGAAAACTTGATAATTGGTATTGGCAGCATCCATATCTTTTCTGCTGACATCTCGCTTTTCTTTGTATAACAGCAATAAAGCGACATCTGTTTCTGTCCAATACAATGTTTGATAATTATTATAATCGCTTAAGGATTCATCATATTCGGATTTATAATTAATGGTAGCAGCTAATAATGCAGCTTCAATACCCATCCATAAATATCCTATTCGCTTATTATCATTATACACATGTCCGAGACCTGGAATAACCACTCCTCGAAGAAGGGAACCCATCTGAGTTTTTGGTTTTTGAATTTTTGGAGGTTTGGATTTTTTTTCTTCTTTNNGTTTATCAGCATNCTCAGTAGNNATTGCCTCTTCCNNCGATGTATTTGGNTCTGTTGGCGCTACACCTTGATTTTCGGGCGCTGCATTTGGATCTTCTGACGNTTCGATATTCTCTTGATCTTCTGTATCNGTAGGCGGTGCCTCNTGNGCATAGATTACGCCAATAAAAAGTACGAGTANTAGTGGNTATAATTTTTGAAACAAACNTTCCTCCAACTTNAATTTTATATTATCATAAAAAAGTNATGCAATACAAGCGCTTATTATCTAANGATTATAGAGTATTTAATAGAGATTTACAAACCCATTTTATAGATAAATTATGTCCCAACCGAAGATCTCCCCAATTTCCAGGCAAGTCAATGTAGTTTCCATTGTACAATGTNGNGATNTGAGGNTCNNTTTCCATCTTCTTAAATGCGCCATCCTGNTCATGNACTGTTCTCCACTGAGTAAAACGTACGTTATCATGAATAAAATATCCNGTTTCCTTGTAAAACTTGCATTCAGATCTTGCACGATCTGTACCTGCTAATGCNGCTGCAATGGAGTGTACAGTTAATGGAGTGGAATCATTCCATTGTTCGGCAAATAATGCAGCAACCATTCCTCCATAACTATGNCCCATTACCCATATAGAATCTAAATGAGGATTTTCCATAANAAATCCTTTCATTGCTTCTGTGTATTGTTTCGTAATTTGCTCTGGACACTGATTCCAATCATATCGGTANAGCCAAATCGGTACCTTAAATTTGCTTAATTCATGTAATGGTTCTGCCCATTCAAATCCTTTGGTAGTCCAACCCCATGGATAATACCCATGCAACACAACGATTCCATAGGATGAATCAGCAACCTGATATCCAGNAAGTCGATGAAGCCCGTTGTCTCGATTGATGATATATTCATCATAATCTGTTTTGACATAATGAAATTTTGTGAGATTAAAGTCTGCGTATTTCTGTTGGTCACATCCAACAGTAAATAGTAGAGCAAANATCCATATATGGTTTTTGATACACATTTTCATGGAAATTATACCCTAATTAGGGGGATTTAGGAAAATAAACTTTCTGCAGCCTCTACAGTATTTTCTACCAGCATGGCAATGGTCATGGGCCCTACACCTCCAGGTACGGGAGTTATAGCACCAGCAATACCTTGCACGGCATCAAAATTTACATCACCAACTAGCTTATACTCTTTTTCCGATTCATCTGGAACACGATTAATACCNACATCAATTATTGCAGTAGCTTCTTTAATATATGAATCATCAATCATTTCCGGTACACCAAGCGCTGCAACAAGGATATCTGCTTGTGTAGTAATTGCCTTTAAATCCGAGGTTCCTGAATGNCAAATCGTTGTNGTNGCATTNGAANAANNTTGTTTCTGGCTTAATAAAATGGACATCGGNCNTCCAACAATATTACTTCTTCCCAGTACCACCGCATNTTTGCCAGAAGGATCAATATGAAAATGTTCCAAAATGCGCATAATTCCTTTTGGTGTACAGGGAATAAAACGAGGNTTTCCCGCTGTTAAACGCCCGAGGTTTTCCGGATGAAATCCATCCACATCTTTTTCAGGAATGATAGCATTAATCACCNCATCTGTATCAATATGTTTNGGTAATGGCAATTGAACCAAAATCCCATGAAATACTGGATCATNATTGAGGGTGCGTATCGTAGATAATAGTTCTTTTTGAGANGTNTCTTCNGGTAGNCGGATTGTCTCGGAATGCAGATTNATATTACGGAACNTGCGTGTTTTATTTCGAACGTATACTTCAGAAGCAGGATCTTCACCAACAATCACTGCTGCAAGACCTGGTACGGNTGAATGATTATCTGAAAGTGCTTTAATACGGTCTTCTAAGGCCGNATACACTGCATCTGAAACCACTTNTCCTGATAATATGNTGGTTTCAGCCATACAAGTAAATGGTTTTAATTCAGCTCTTCGTCAATCACTTCAATGATTGATTGGACTTTGCCCTCAATCTCTGAAGAAAATTTATCTTTATTATTGCGCATGGNAAAGTATTCATCAGCNATATTCATTGCAGCTAACATAGCAATTCTAGTTGTGGACTGCGGNTCAGNTAACCCTTCCTGCACTTCACGCATTTTTTCATCCACAAAAGTTGCAATAGATTGTATGTACGTCGAGTCAGCAGGCGCTTTGACCGTATAATCCTGGCCAAAAATTGTTACGCGTACAAAACTGTCATTGTCATCCATAATCTCCTCCTCAAAANATCAATTAGATGATCGTAATTTAGCGTCAAANTCAGATAANACAAGACGCTTAATTTTATTTATTACGGAACTTACCTCTTTATCTTCAAGGGTTTTATCCGGGTGTTGAAATCGGAAATGAAAGGTAACACTCTTACGATCGGATCCTACGCTTTTGTGGCGGAAAATATCTATAGGAAAAACCTCGTTCAAATTAGGATAGTTCTGCTTTAATATTTTCTGTGATACTGCTCCTGTTTCTACCTCTTCAGAAAATACAAAATCTACATCGCGTTCCACGATTGGATATACATTAATTGGGGTAAATTTCTGTTGGTTCGTTAGTAGAGGTATTAGTTTGTTGGTTTCTAANCTAAAACAATGAACAGGGTGATCTATTTCCAAACCTAAATCTTTCACAAAGATGGGATCTACNNTCCCTAAAACACCTATTTCTTCTTTTTCTACGCTTACAGTAAATGCTTGTTGATATCCTTTTCTNTCTACCATTTCAAATGAAGGAGTACNTGNGTTCATTGCCTTGCATAATCTATCCATATGTCCCATTACCGTAAATACGGTAGTAGTCTTCGCCTGTTCATGGGCAGAAAGAGATACGCGATTTCCATGCATCAATCCACAAACTAGTGAAATTTCTTTCATTCCAGGTAACCCTTTCTTCTCTTGTATAAAAANATTCCCAAGTTCAAATAAATACAAATCNGGAGACCCATTTTTAATATTAAAGTCTACCGCTTCTAATANACCAGGCAATAGATCGGTTCGCATATGCGTCATATGCTCTGTGAGTGGGTTCATCATTGCAATCGATTTTCTACCATGTATGGTAGTCCAATATTCGCTTTGCAAGGTATTGGATTGACATTCTTGATATCCAAAAGCACTGAATAAATTTCGTAAATCTTCTAATGGCTGCTCAGGGTCCGGATGCTCTAATGAATAGGAAGATGTATAATTTGTAGATGAAGGAATATTATCATACCCATATACGCGAATAATTTCTTCGATCAGATCCGCTTCCCTCTCAATATCTGGACGAAAACTTGGTGGGGTACATTTCCAATGATCTTTTTTCTTTTCATGTTTGATATTTAAACCATTTAAAATCATTTTCACTTCTTTATCAGATATATTGCATCCAGCAAATAAATCTAATTCATTTCGTCGCATGGATATACTTTTTGGCTTGAATTTTCCAGGGTATTCATCAATGATTCCAGGAATTAATTCTCCTCCTGCATACTCTTGTAATAAATTAATCACTCTCCATAAAGCTGTTTCCACGGCGTTCACATCGGCACCTCGTTCAAATCTTCTGGAAGCTTCCGTAAGCAAACCCAGTTCTTTTGATCCCTTTCGTATTGTCACAGGATCAAAATAGGCGCTTTCTACAAATACAGTATTCGTTTTATCCTGTACTGCAGATTCCAAACCACCCATAATACCAGCAAGTGCAATTGGTTTTTTTCCATCCGTAATTAATAGTTGCTGTTTGGAAAGCTTTCTGTTTACTTCATCTAATGTTGTAATCGTTTTATCATTTTTCACCCGTCGAATAGCAATGGTATTGGAAGGAATCATATCAAAATCAAAAATATGTGTTGGGTGCCCCATTTCTAATAATACATAATTAGATATATCTACAAGATTATTGATACTACGTTGACCTGCTGCCTTCAACCTCTCTACCATCCAATCCGGAGAGGGTCCTACCGTAACATTGTTCAACACTGCACCCATATATCGAGGACAATCTGTCGCATCTTCAATAGTGACTTTAGCAACCGTATGGACATCTTTGCTTTTCACATTCAATGTTTTTACAGAAATATTTTTAAGCGTTCTACGGGTTTTTAGTGCAACTTCTCGAGCAATACCATAATGAGAAAATCCATCTGGGCGATTTGGTGTTAAATCCAATTCCAATGCAGAATACATTTTATCCAAATGAGGATGAATAAGATTACCAACTTTAAGAGTATTCGGAAGCACCATGATTCCGTCATGCTCATCGGAAAGACCTAATTCCCGTTCGGAACAAATCATTCCTCGACTCTCTTCCCCGCGAATCTTCGCTTTGGAAATAACAAAATCTCCAGGAAGGATGGNTCCAACTCGAGCAAAGACAATCGTTTGNCCTGCATCTACGTTTGGCGCTCCACAAACAACGCTTAAGGTATCCNTTCCATCATTTACGGTGCAAAGCTTTAATCGATCCGCATTAGGATGTTTTTTTGCCGTAACCACTTTGCCTACAACTACTTGCTTTAATGAAGAAAAGTCGTGTGCTACTTTCGATTCAAAACCAAGCATGGATAACATATCTGCAAGAGCATCTGGTGNCTCTTTCAGATCAANAAATTCTTTTAACCATTCAATAGAAATACGCATTAGAACTGATCCAAAAACCGTTTATCATTTTGAAAGAAAAGGCGGATATCACTAATACCATACTTTAACATGGCAATCCGTTCAATTCCCAAACCAAACGCATACCCATGCCAAATTTTTGGGTCATAGCCGACATTTTCAAATACAGCTGGGTCTACCATGCCGCAGCCAAGNATTTCNAACCACTGNCCTCTTTTTTCATCCCATATATCTACTTCTGCACTGGGTTCTGTAAATGGAAAGAAGCTTGGACGGAAACGCATGGTAACACTGCTACCAAATACACGTTTCACAAAATATTCCAAGATACCCTTCAAATCACCAAATGAAATATTCTTATCGACTACCAATGCCTCTACTTGATGAAACAGACAATAGCTTTTAAAACTAATAGCTTCATTTCGATATACCCGACCAGGTACAATATATCGTAGCGGTGGTTGGCTGTTTTCCATTAAATGTATTTGCACATTGGAAGTATGTGTGCGCAATACGACATCCTTTTGTACAAAAAAAGTATCCTGCATATCTCGTGCAGGATGATGTTGGGGAAAGTTTAGTGCAGTAAAATTATGATAATCATCATCAATTTCTGGACCATAGGCAATATGAAATCCTACGGAAGTAAATATATCTTTAATTTCTTGTAATGTTTTTGAGATGGGGTGTCTAGATCCTAAACGATGAGTNTCACCTGGTAATGTATAATCNAATGAATCTCCTTGCGTGGAATCGGAAGAAATATATTTTTTTTCCTNATCTTCAAATAAATNAGTGCATTCTTCCTTTAAGTCATTAATNACCTTTCCTGCTTTCGGACGATCTTCCGGTGCAATGGANCCCATTTGAGCGTACAATTTTGCAAGCTCTCCTTTACGGCCAAAATATGTACTTTTTAAAGCTTCAATCTCGTGTTGATCAGATGGAAACGAATCGAGAGCAGCCAGAAATGATTTCCGAACTGCCTCGATAGTTTCTTTTAAAGAATTGGTCACTCGTTTATATTAGTGACCAATTCAGCAAAGATTTCTGGGTTGTGNACAGCTAAATCCGCTAAGATTTTTCTATCTAACTCAATACCTTTGCGTTTTAATCCNCCAACAAAAGCGGAATATGAGATTCCATTCAATCGTGCAGCAGCATTGATACGTGCAATCCATAATCTTCGAAACACGCGTTTTCGTTGCCGTCGATCTCGATAAGCATAGGTTCCAGCCTTCCAAACTGCATCTTTCGCTGATTTNAAAGTGCGGCTCCGGGCACCATAGTAGCCTTTGGCCTGCTTAATGATCTTACGATGNCGTCTATGTCTTGGTATAGAACTATTCGCTCTAGGCATGATTCATCTCCTTTACAAGCCNAACATACGGCGAACTCTTTTTTCTTCCGTACTATCAACGAGTCCTGCTTTACGCATTTTTCGTTTAGCACTATTTGAGCGCCGGATGAGCATATGGCTATGGTTTGCTTTATTACGTTTAATTCGACCGCTTCCAGTGATTTTAAATCGCTTTGCAGCAGCCCTTCTTGTTTTCATTTTTGGCATAAGATTTTTCTCCTATAACGCATTGAAATATACAGAAATACGTCTTCCTTCCAGATCTGTTTTTCCTTCCGGTTCGGCAATATCCTCTAACGCATCTGCAACTCGATTTAATAGATCCTCTCCTAAATCAAGTCGACTAATTTCTCGACCACGAAACATAATAGTAACCTTTAATTTGAAACCTTCTTTAANAAACTTTCGGCCCATATTATTGACCTTTGTATCAAAATCATGATCACCTATTTTTGGTCGTAATCGTATTTCTTTNACTTTTATAACATGTTGTTTCTTTTTACTTATTTGTATTTTTTTCTTTTTCTCATATTTAAGTTTTCCAAAATTCACGATTCTACATACTGGGGGATCTGTATTTGGTGATACCTCCATTAAATCCAATCCAACATCATCTGCTCTATTCATTGCATCTTCAATTGAGACAATACCCAATTGTTCTCCATCTTCCGATATTAATCGAACTTCTGTAGCATCGATTCGTTCATTTATTTTTGCTTTATCAATTAGTGCGATAAGTATTCCTCCTAGTTATTATTTCATTATTTAATTCTTTTACAACTTCATTCAGCGACTGTACACCTAAATCTCCCTGAAAACGTTTTCGAACAGATACTTGATTGTTTTCTGCTTCTTTTTCACCTACAACAAGCATCACATTAATTCGCTGTAATTCTGCTTGACGAATTTTAGCTCCCATCTTTTCAGCTTGGGCATTCAAGTGAACACGAACCCCAACATCATATAAAGTTTTTTCTACCATTTTTGCATAATCAATCACCTTATCAGAAATTGGCAATACAGCTACTTGCACTGGAGCAAGCCATAAGGGAAAATCTCCACCATAATGCTCAATTAGAAATCCAATAAAGCGCTCATGTGTGCTTAATGGGGCACGATGAATACATAATGGAGTTTGTTCCTTCCCTTGTTCATCTGTATAAGTCAAACCAAATCGTTTTGGAATTGCAAAATCNACTTGATTCGTTGNAAGAGTAAATTCTTTCCCNATAGCGCTCCACACCTGNACATCTATCTTTGGCCCATAAAAAGCAGCTTCACCAGATATCTCCACATGATCAATATCGCCTTCAATAAGTGNTTGACGAACTTCGGATTCTGTCTGCTTCCATAGNGTTGGTTCATTAATATATTTTTTACCTAANCCAGCTGGATCATGAANACTTAAGCGCATTTGATATTTATCAATTCCAAAAATATCAAAATAATGNAGATACATNTNNCAAACAGCAAGAAATTCTTCCTTAAACTGTGTTGNTGTGCAATAAATATGCGCATCATTCATCTGCATACTTCTCACNCGCATTAAACCAAATAACTGGCCAGATTTTTCATAGCGATAACAAGTGCCATATTCTGATAATCTTACTGGCAAATCACGATAACTTTTGGGGTGTGAATCATAAATTTTATGATGATGAGGACAGTTCATCGGTTTCACATAATATTCTGTTCCATCCACATCCATACTTGGATACATCGAATCACGATAATGATCTAAATGTCCGGATTTCTCATAAAGAGAACCTTTTGTNAAATGAGGAGTNCGTACTCTGTGAAAACCAGCAGCACGTTCTGTTTCCTTTGCAAGCGTCTCTAATTCATCCATAATAACTGCACCATTTGGTAACCATAAGGGNAAGCCAGGACCAACTTCTTCATCAAAAGTATATAATGAAAGTTCCTTCCCCAGCTTTCGATGATCNCGTCTTTTTGCTTCTTCAAGAAAGTTNAAGTATTGGTTTAACTTCTTCTTAGATGTAAAAACNGTGCCATATATACGCTGTAACATTTTATTGTTTTCATCTCCACGCCAATATGCTCCAGATATATTTAATAATTTAAAATATTTCAGTTTTCCAATGGATGGGATATGCGGACCACGGCATAAATCAACAAAATCTCCTTGNGCATAGGATGATAATTGCTCATTGGAATCAATGCTTTCAATAATTTCTAGCTTATAATCNTCACCCATCTCTTTAAAAATATTNATTGCTTCATCTCGAGTNAGATTTGTTCTTACGCAGGGAAAGTCTTCTTTTGATATCTCTAACATNTTTTGTTCAATTTTTAATAAATCATCNTCAGANAAAGTAAAATCNACATCAAAATCATAATAAAATCNATTCTCTATGGNTGGTCCAATGGTAAGCTTTGCTTCAGGCCAAAAAGATTTTACAGCTTGNGCCATTAAATGGGCGCAGCTATGNAATAGAACTGCATGTCCTTCNGGGNTATCTCCAGTTAAAATAGCAACNTCTGCATCNGNATTAATNGGAATNTTAAGATCNACTAATTCACTATTAACCTGNGCAGCTAGAGCATCATNTGCAAGACGTGCGCCAATNCTTTCTGCTATCTCGTGGGGAGTGACNCCAGGGTTGTAAANACGNGTACTCTTGTCCGGTAGTGTAACGGTAATTTGACTCATAATATCATGAATTCTAGATACAAATTAANATATGATNTCCGTTACAAAGTCAGAAACGTTATCGGCGATCATCANTGGATGATTCTTTGCATATAAGCCGAAGTCAGTATTTATTATTATTCCTATAATATATTCCTATATAATTCTGTGGGCGATACTGGACTTGAACCAGTGACCTCTTGCATGTCAAGCAAGCACTCTAACCACCTGAGCTAATCGCCCCAAGTGGNNCTGAANTTCNTCGAGAAATTTGATTTTTGCAATGCATTTTTATATAATATAATTTGTTTCATGAAAGGAAAATCAATAATCCGCATACTTGAGTAAAATTAGGGTTAGAATAGTGAGATATTAATTACTGATAGTTTCAGCTTCTTCATCAGGAATAAATGAGCTAGTATAGCCAATTGGGTCTTGTAATATTTCTTTTGCTTTCATTACCACTGGGTCATCTTTGATTGATTCTTCAACACGATATTCCGAACCTTTCATTATTCCAATCAACTCTAAATACAACCTTCTTTTCAAAAAATCCACTTCCTCATCATATAATAATGCCTCACGATCAATAATGAATGTTTCTACAAAATCAAATGCATATATTAGGTCCATATTTGTGCTATCTAAAGAAAGTATTTTCTCTCTTGCCTCTTCCAGGTCTTTTTCCCCATTAGTATTCACATCTATGTCTTGATTACCAAGATAAGATTTAAAATCATCCAGAATGGTCACATCAACTAATGCGTCATCATAAGTTTCATACCGATGTTGACGCTCTTGAGCGAAATTAAAAAATAGACCTTTTCTCCAACATTCCAAAACTAATGGCGTAGTTTTTGGCATTTCAACTTCATAATCAGGGAAAATTCCGCCGCCGCCTTTAACTTTTCTCCCACCTATTGTATAAAATAAGCTGTCTTCTTGATCCTCATTGATAATTACTTCATCATCTATATAACCCGGCTTTTGAATTAATCTACCACTAGGGATATAATATTTTGCAGTTGTCACCTTTAAATTTCTTTTCCCACTACCATCCAAACCATATACGGACTGTACAAGTCCTTTTCCAAAAGATCGAGTTCCTATAATTACTCCTCTATCCAAATCTTGCACTGCTCCAGCTATTATCTCGCTTGCAGAGGCGCTTCCCTCATTAATAAGAATAGCTATTTTTGTATCTTCACCAAGTATGGGATCTTTTCTGGATATATAATGTTTATTGGATTCGGGTAATCGACCTTTTGTAGATAAGAGAGTACTTCCCTTAGGGGTCATCATATCTAATATTTCAATAGCAGACTGTAATAACCCGCCAGGATTATCGCGCAAATCAATTACAATACGTGAAACGCTTTCTGTTTGAAGATTCTTAATAGCAGAACGCATTTCTGGTCCAGAATTCTTCGAAAATCGAGTCAAACGAATATAACCAGTTTCGTCATCAAGCATACCTGTATAGGCAACATCTTTAACAGTGATGTTATCTCTCGTTAATGTAAAATCAATTAATTTTTCATCTCCAAATCGTTTAATTGATAGTGTAACATCTGTTCCTTTTGGGCCTCGAATATGCTTTGCAGCATCATCTAACGACATTTCTTTTGTTAATAATCCGTCTATTTTGACAATAATGTCTCCAGAAATGACACCTTTTCTTTTTGCAGGTGAATTATCCATAGGAGAAATAACTGTTAGTTTCTTTTCGCGTACACCAAGATTTATTCCTACACCGCCATATTTTCCTTTAGTTAATAAATCTAATCCTTCTTTTTCATCTTCTTCCATATAGACTGTATATGGATCCAAATCATCAAGAATATTGTTAATAACAATCTTTGTAAATTTTTCTGTATCAAGACGATCTGCATACCTTGTAATTAATGATTTATATACTTCATTAATTAAACGCTGGGAACGGGCAAGTTCCCGATACACGTCTGATTTAGTAAATGCAAATGAAAGAATGCTAACGAATAATAAAGAGAAAAATACTGCAGAATAACGTTTAGAAATTTTTCTATTATGTTTCACGAAATTATACCTCTTCTCTTCATTTCATTAAGCAATTTTTCTTGTATATGATCTATATTACTATGACCATCCAATAATACATAACGATCCTGAAATTTTTCTGCAAGGTCATGATACGTTTTACGTACACGAACTTGAAATTTAATGCCTTCTCCTTCAATTCTATCCGTA
>NZXC01000050.1 GCA_002701785.1 Fidelibacterota bacterium | reverse complement strand
TGCACCAATGATATATCTAATACTCATAATTGGAAGTATTTATATATCTTATAGATGGTTCAAGAAAATATATAGTGAATATATAACTACCGCCCAGTAGCAGGGTTTTTTGTTTGTGGGATGATGGGGAGAATTTTCTAAGGATATTATTATGAATAAAGTATTACTAGTTGGCACAGGAAATGTAGGGTCTCACATTTTAGAATTTATTGCTCGAGATGAAAATAGATTTGAATGGGTTATTGGTGATATTGATGAAAACAGAGCAAGACTACAATGTAATAATGCATCTATTGGCGCAGCCCATCATGGGAAACATCCAATTTTTCATCCAATGAAGGTAGACCTCTTAAATATTGAAAAAACAGCAGATTTAATTAAAAAAGAAAAACCGATTGCTATAATCAATTGCTCAGTATTACACACTTGGCATCTTATTCGTCAACTTCCTGAAGACCTGTATAGAAAGATTAGTTCTGCTGGTTTAGGTGCTTGGTTACCTTGCCAATTAACATTAGGAATGAATCTTGCTAAAGCAATTAAGGAATCTGGTGAATGTCCATATTATATCAACACATCATTATCTTGTCTAACAAACCCAGTAATGGGAAAGATCGGCCTTGCACCCACTATAGGTATTGGGAATGTTGATTTGATTGCCCCTGCTATAATTACTTATTTGAGCCAAAAAACAGGTGTCCATCGATCCAAAATTGATATTCGTTTGGTATGCCACCACCAGCATTGGGTGTATCCTAGAGAGGCTGGTTATCAGCCAGGCGCTCCATATTTTTTAAAAATTATGATTAATGGAGAAGTGATAACAGATCAATTTGATACTAATAAGATAATGTATGATGCTGTTAAGATGTACCCAGAAGATATATCTTTTACAGCTGTATCTGCATCATCAACTATTAAGAATCTTAAAGCGATGATTAACGATGAAGGTATTTCGACTCATTCTCCAGGTCCAAATGGTCTTCCGGGAGGTTATCCTGTTATTTTGGATGCAAAAGGTGCTAAAGTGAATCTTCCTGATGAGATTTCATTAGAAGAAGCTATTAGAATTAACGAAGAAGCAGGCAAATTAGATTCGATTGAAAAAATTAAAAATGATGGAACAGTGATATTTACAGATTATGCATATGAAATTATGAAAGATACTTTGGGATTTGACTGTCACTCTTTCAAACCAGAAGAATCAGAAAATTTAGCTTTTGAACAAATAGCTAGATTTAAAGAATTATCAAATAAGCATATTAATTAATAGCCCCACATTCGTGGGATTTTTTGTTTCTGGACATTTAGGACCGGTGAGGTGTAATATTGTTCATATATGAAAAAAAACATTTTTGCAATTTTATTATTATTCAATTGTATTTGGTCTCAAAATGCAACCCTAGAGAAAATATTATTCATTGGTAACAGTTTCACCTTTTATTGGAATCTACCACTTGTAGTTGAATCTATGGCCAATGAACGTGGTTATAATTTTGATATTATTCAATCAACAGTTAGCAGCAGCTCATTAAAGGATCATTGGTTTGAAAATAAAGAATTAAAATCAAGAACTCTAATTTCCAATAGTGAATTTAATCGAGTTGTTATTCAGGATTATAGTAATAACCCATTGCAAAATTCTAAAGAATCACAAAAATATTTTTTAAAGTTTATTGATTACATAAAATTAAATAATGGTACTCCTTATATTTATACGACATGGATGTACAAGGGTATCACTAGTAATAATTATGATGTGTTAGATCCAATGCATCACACCTTAAAACCATTAGCTGATAAAACAGATGCAATTTTAGTACCGATTGATCAAGCATTTAGAATTTTTCAACAAAGATACCCTACCATACCTATTTTTACTATGGATAGTAAACATCCTTCTCCAGTTGGGACTTATCTAGCAGCATGTGTTTTTTATAGACTTTTTACTGGAGATAGCCCTTTAGGATTATCTAGACGTTATGAGAGAAAAGATGAGAGCGGGAAAAAAATATTTTTAGGAATGGTCGAGAAGTCCACCGCAATAAAATGTCAGAAAATTGTTGATGAAATTCTACCGTAGTAGTTAAAGATAATATTTAGATTAAAAAATATTTTACAAAAAACAAATTATTATACATCAAACAGGTAACTATATTTAAGTATAATTGATGTAATATTGTATTTAATGGGTATTCCATCATAATCCTGCGTTTGGTTATATACCAGGTATAAACCTGTAGCAGCAGATTGTTGCCAAATAAATCTCCAATTCATTGACCATTCATCTGATTGGTTATTGTATTGTATTAATGATTGAATATATAGTTTTGGAGTAAAGGAGTAGGTTAATCTAGTCTTGATTAAGTGAGTGATAAATTTTCCGTCAGGCAGACTAACATTATTGTACTTTGAGATAAGTGCAGATGTAAAACGATTCCCAAATCTATATCCAATAGTTAAATCAACATTGCGTCGATTNCCACCGAAAAAACCACCAATTTTGTTTACCATGATTAAATTNAATGGTTTTGTCAAATTAGTGTTAGTACGGATATGNANTTCTTTATGTTCATATCGTCCTGAAGGNACCATAACTCCATTNGCAATTTCAAATGTATCGATTACTCCTTCATTCAAAAAGTTTATAGCTGTATCAATACGGTACCCATTTCTGAATTCCCAATGATTGTCAACATGCAGACGTGCAGTTTCCAAGAACCCATCAATTTTCCAATATCCCCAATAAGTTATATGAGGACGAATCTCAAGAAGACCAAAAGTATCTTTTGGTCGGGTTCGGTTCAATATTCTGAATAATATTTTTCTATAACCCTGTCTTTTGACATAACCTATTTCAGGATTAAAATTTTCACCTACTTCCGTGAATCGAAGCTGAGTCGTCAATCTTTTTGTATTTCTATTTGCTTCTAGCAAATAGGAATATGTTCCAACATCAATATTTTGAATATTTTTGTCCGGGTCTGATTTTGCAGCAAATCCAATTAATTGAATATTCTCTCCGATTCCTAATGATGCATCTATGGCATAACTGCTATTTGAATTTTTATCAGTTCCTAATCCAGTGCGATTAGTCATCATAAAACCATATGATGTTCGATTTGGCAGTTCTTTTTTCAAGCGCAAAACAGAAAAATTATCCCCATCTGTTATATTGTTTACAGCTTGTGTTTGCATATTTAATGCCCCTATTCTGAATCTGCCTGCTGTTCCAGTCAGTCTTCCACCACCCAAGATAGGTAAGGGTTCACCATTTGGACCGACACCAATTCTACGACTAAAAAACATTTCTATATCTGGTCCACTAAACGTGTTTTCACCAACTGAAAAAAGACCAGCATTTTCTAAAAAAAACCCTCTTTTTTCCGGAAAAAAGAGGCTAAAACGATCCAAATTAATTTGCTGCTCATCTGCCTCTACTTGTGCAAAGTCAGTGTTGTACGTTAAATCTAAAATTAACCCTGATGTAACGCTGAGTTTTGCATCTAATCCAAAATCACTTGTTGTTGATGTATTACTAGTTTCTGAATCTTCATTCCTTTTTGATCCTAATCCGTAAGGCATAATTTTTATTTTGCGTACATTGGGGACCTGAATGCCAGTAATCATACCTGCATTCATTAGACGATTTAGACTATACTGTCTTGGTATTGGTGCCCAGAATACTTGCTCTTGTTTATGAGCAATCACTCTTTGAAAATTTATACCCCAGTCTTGTTCACTTTCTTTTGGATAGCTTAGCGTTTTAAACGGGATTGAAAACTCAGCACTCCAACCATAATCACCTATATTTGTTTTTACTTCCCAAACAGCATCCCAGTTAATATTAAATGCATCACCTGTTCCCACTGATTGACGCCTTGTGTTTATCGACATTCCTTCTCCACCTTTACTAACTTGAGCATCATATTCTAACCCTCCAGCATTTGTACCAAATACATAACCATTCTGTTGATCTTTGAAGGTATCTAATATAAACATGAAACTATCAGTGTTTATTAATGGAGCATCCCGTCGCGTATCAGTAATAACGATTTTTTCAGGACTATCATCGTAACATACTGCAGCGATATATAATATATCATTAGAAACCATCACCTTAACCACAGTTTTTTCCGTTACAGCTTCCCCTTCGTTTGGTGATTTTTGAGTAAAGTTGTTAATCTCTATTAATGATTCCCAAGCAGGATCATTAATTACAATACCATCAATCACTGGTATTATAGTTGCTATGTTAGCTGTGGTTACATAATTGGAGTTATATGGAAAACATATATTTTGAAATACTAAAATAATAACACATTGGATCTTGGTATTCATTATTTAAATAAGTACGAACATATTTGAAACTCTAAAATTGAATAATATTGATGTATCAACAATATCAAGACTTATCTAATACTTGAAGTGTTTTATTTTTTCTCCTTCATCGCCAATTTTTGTCATCGCTTCTATCCCCATATCAATATGTAGATCAACATATTTTCTTGTTACAACTTTATCTTTTTCTTCAGTTTTTATTCCTTCTGGTATCATAGGGGTATCACTTACTAACAGCAACGCCCCTCTATTAATTTCATTCGCGAAGCCAGTTATAAAGATTGTAGCTGTTTCCATATCTATTCCCATAACCCGCACCTTTCGAAGGTATTTTTTAAAATCTTCATCATGTTCCCATACTCTTCTATTTGTTGAATAGATAACGCCCGTTCTATATTCAATATTTCGATCAACTAAAATTTCAGATACATATTTATGTATTTTAAACGAAGGCATTGCAGGTACTTCTTTAGGAAAATAATCATCGCTTGTTCCTTCACCCCGAATAGCAGCCGTGGGTAGAATAAAATGACCAATTTCTGTATTCTTTTTCAATCCGCCACATTTACCTAAAAANAATACGCCTTTAGGTTTAATACATGATAATAAATCCATAATTGTAGCAGCATTAGCACTACCAATTCCAAAATTTATTATACTAAGTCCATCAGAATTGATTGCTGATGTCATTGGTCCACCAACACCATTTATCTTTGTATCAAATTTTTCTGAAAATTTTTCAACATAATTCTGAAAATTTGTCAATAGAATCCAATTGCCATATTCTTTTGGATTCGTACCAGTATATCTTCTTAACCAATCATATGCTATAGCATCTTTTTTATTCATAATTAGAAATCCTTATTGCCATCTCTATCTAGTAGAATCGGTTCACCGTATCCAAATTCTTTTACTTGAGATAGTTGAGTTTTTGCATCACCCGCAACAACATATATCATATTTTTTTCATTTAGATATCTATTAGCTAATCCACGAATTTCATCTAAATTCATTTTTACTAGTGTTTCTTGCTGTTCTTCAATATATGATTTTGTCAATTGAAATCGACTCATAGTATCAAGCATATCTAGCAAATTACCTAGAGTCTCAAATCTTCGGGTGTTCTGTTTAATGAGAAGATTTTTTGTTTTTTCTAAATCTGACTCTTCAAATGTATCTGAGTAATCTTTTATTAATTCTCTAAAAATTTCTAATGATTCTAGGGTAACATTTGAGCGCACTTGTCCATATGCCAAGAACGTAGATTGAAATTGATTTTCTGATATATTGGAGTAGGCTCCATATGTATATCCTTTTTCTATTCGCAATGTTTGAAAGAGTCTAGCACTACTTCCTGCACCAAGTCTATTATTGACGACTTGAAGTTTGTAATGGTTAGGATCAGAACCTTGCACTATAGGTTTTCCAATAGTGATGGCTGATTGTTTTGCGCTGGGTATATCAATGAAGAATAGTTTTGGTTCAGGTGGAATTTCAACATTTGAAATTGTTGGTATGTTCACTTGTCCTCCACTCCAATTGTCACCTAATTNTTTTAATGCATTTTGAGCTTTTTGTTTATTTATATTTCCTACTATATGTATATGGGCAACTTTAGGTGATACATACTTGTAAAAATGCTCTTTCAAATCCTCCATGGTTATTTGATTTACTGATTCTATAGTACCGCCAATAGGAAAAGACCTTGGGTGTGTTTGACCNTATAATTGTTTTCTNAACGCATTTATACTTACTAATTGAGGGCGGGTTTTCGATTGTTTTATACTTGTTAATCGACGACTTTTTACAATATCAAATGACTTAGAATCCCATCTCGGCTGTGTAAGCATTTCTATAACCAATGACACTGTTTCTTCTAAATTTCTGGATAATGTATTTCCAGATACATATAATGCTTCAAGGTCAGAAGATATACTAATCCTTGCTCCTAATAATCCAATTGCCTCTTCTAATTCTGCAGGGGTCTTATTTTCTGTTCCTTCATTTAATATACTAGCCAACATAACAGAGGTGCCAATTTTATCTATTGGATCTAAGACTTGTCCTCCATCAATGCGTAATGAAAATTGTACAAGAGGCAATTCATTATGTTCAATCCCATAAATATTTATACCATTAGACAATTTTCCTTGCCAAACATCGGGCACTTTCAATAATGGTAAATCCCCTAATGGCGGTTCTGATCGATCATGAATAGAAGCTGTTTTTTCATATTCAATATTTGTATTTGCGTCAAATTCTTTTTCGGCATCCTGAACAATTTCTTCTTCCTTTATATANGCTTCTTTTGATCCTGTTAATATGAGCTCAGGTTGTGCTTCAGGAACCACACTTGTAATAATAGCATTTTTACCTTTTATATATTTATTAAATACTCTTAATACATCCTCTTTCGTTACATTCTTTATGTTTTCGACATCTTTACTAATAAATCCTGGATCACCTGCAAATTCATTATATATACCCAATTGAAATGCTTTATCAAGTGCGCTAGATATGTTGTTATAGAAACCGGTTTCTTGTTTTGCTTTAATTCGTTTTAAATCTGCTTCATTCACACCATTGCTATCAAAATTTTCTAACCCTTTCATGATGGCTGTATATAATGTGTCAAGACTCACACTAGAATTACCGCGAACTCTAATGGTGAATTTTCCAGCTATCTCATATGAATTTTGACTAGCAGAAGTACTTGGAGCTAATCTTCGCTGCTCAACAATTTCTTTGTAGAGAGGGGAGTTTTTCCCATCGGCTAGTAATCTTCCTAACGTATTAAGCGCATAGGAATCCTCATGAAATTCTTGAACCGTTGGGAATGTAATTCGTATTTCTGGAAGACGCGCAAACTTATCTAAATAGTATAGCTTATTAGTTTCATTAACAGTAACTAATTGAACTTTAGGCTCCTCAACTTCATTAGATCGTTTAATATCGCCAAACCACTTGTTTACAAGTTCTTTAGTTTCTTCAATATTAATATCCCCAGCAACAACTAATGTTGCATTACTGGGGCCATAAAATTTGTTATAAAATTCTTTTACATCCTCAATTGTTGCTGCTTGTAAATCTTCTAATTCACCAATTACTGTCCAGTTATAAGGATGGTCTTTAGGGTATAAAGCCTTTCGAATGATTGCGTCAGTATGCCCATAGGCTTGATTATCTACACGTTCCCTTTTTTCATTTTTTACTACCTGTTTTTCACGTTCTAATGCATCTTCAGTCACAGTATTAATCATATAACCTAATCGATCTGAATCTATCCACATTAATTTTTCTAATGCATCTTTAGGAACTACTTCGTAATACATTGTACCATCACTCCAAGTCCCTCCATTACGTGTTCCACCTAATTCACTAATCATTGTTCTATTAGCACCCCTAGGAACATTTTCAGAGTCATTAAATGACATATGTTCAAAGAAATGCGCAAACCCTGTTCTACCAGGTTTTTCGCGATTGGAACCAACATGTACGATTGTAGCTATAGCGACTAATGGATCTGAATGATCCTCATGAAGAACAACATTTAAACCATTATCTAATTGGTACTTTTCGTAATCAATTGTAAAAGAATTGTCTTGTTTATTGCTGCAATTATTTATCATTAAAATTATTGATAAAATAATAGAGAATTTTTTAAACATATCATAACTCCTAAATATCCATTGTAATTATATAAATAAAATAACCGAACATGAAGATTGCCCCTACCTCGTTTGTAAAAGTTAATGTATTTGTCCATATGAACAAAAAAATGTTTAGTATTTTTTTAAATGGGTGATTAGGAAGACAAGAGATATATTATGTAAATTTCCTGTGGGTAAAAAAATATCTAATCAGCAAATATTTATTAATTGAAAAAATTCCGCACAGTTATTGAGCCTTTTATTATTAAAAGTGTTGATCCAATTCGGATGACTTCTGAAGAAGAACGAATTAGCGCGCTTGAAAAAGCTAGATATAATCTATTTAAAATCCCTGCGTATATGATCCTTATTGATTTACTAACAGATAGCGGGACAGGAGCGATGAGCAGTGAACAGTGGGCTGCAATCATGCGAGGTGATGAATCGTATGCTGGTAGCGCTAGCTTTGAACGTTTAGAAAAAACTGTACAGGAATTATTTGGATTTAAACATGTAATACCTGCCCATCAAGGTCGTGCTGCTGAGAGAATATTATTTTCAACAATTTGTAAGGAAGGGGATATAGTTCCAAACAATACTCATTTTGATACAACAAGAGCAAATGTTGAATCTCAGGGTGCAACAGCAATTGATTTGGTGATTCCAGAAGGACTTGATCCAAGGAAGGCTCATCCTTTCAAGGGGAATATGGATATTATGAAATTGGAGGAATTGATAAAAAATAAGGGCGAAGAGAATATTCCAGTTTGTTTGCTTACCATTACAAATAATTCTGGAGGCGGNCAGCCGGTTTCAATGGAAAATATACGGGCTGTTCGTAAGCTACTTGATAAATATGGTATACCACTTTATTTGGATGCGTGCAGATTTGCAGAAAATGCATATTTTATTAAGCTTCGTGAACCAAAATATAAAGATGCCACTGTTAAAGATATTGTATTAGAAATGATGTCTTTAGCAGAAGGCTGTACTATCAGCGCCAAAAAAGATGGTCTTGTAAATATTGGCGGTCTATTGTGTACTAACAATGATTCTTTAGCTAAAAAAGAAAAAGATTTACTGATTCTTACTGAGGGATATCCAACCTATGGTGGTTTAGCTGGACGCGATTTAGATGCCATGGCAGTTGGATTAACAGAAGTTATGGATGAAGACTATCTAGAGTATCGTATAGCCCAAGCAAAATATCTTGGTGAGCATTTAATGAGGCTTGGGTTTGATACAATACAACCTCCAGGAGGGCATGCAATTTATATTGATGCAAAATCAACATTGGATCATATACCTTCCTTAGAATTCCCAGGTCATGCCTTAGCTGTTGAATTTTATAAAACTGGNGGTATTCGCTCATGCGAAATTGGAACTGTAATGTTTGGAAAGATTGATAAAGAGTCAGGTAAAGAAATTCCTGCTAAAATGGAATTACTTCGTCTCGCACTACCTAGGAGGACACANACACAAAGTCATATTGATTATGTTTTGGAAGTTGCAAAAGATGTTTTAGATAGAAAAAAGACTATTAAAGGATTAAAGATTGTTGATCAGCCTAAAACCCTCAGGCATTTTAGNGCTTCATTTGAATTATTATAGCAAAATTTTCTAACNTNTAATTTTACAAACTGTGATTTTGTTAAAAAAAAAATNGAATTTTTTTACTTTAGCTCTTGCGCCATATTGATACCCCGCTTAGTTTTTAGCTACCTATANGATTAAAATTTGATAGAAATAAAGAGTTTTAATCTTGGAGGTTGGCAAGTGAATAAGTGAATGGCTCCGGGTTGGCGTTCGGAGCCTTTCTTTTTTTATACTATCCTAATAANTGTTCCATTGCGGTTTAACATTTGGATTCTTAATATATAATTAATTTAGTTATTTGACAATGGGGGCGACCGGTTTCGACGGGGCAAGATAATGATAAGATTGCATGCAGAGGTTCGGGATCCTCTTTAATAACCCCGGAATATCNATAAATGCCGATTACGGCTACATGGCAGCTGCTTAATTAGCTCTGCCCGCTCTNGATTGAATTTGTCTGTGGTTTAATCTAAGAGCGTCATAAACGCAGGCTGGTCCCTGGATTTGTTTACTAGAAAGGGATAAGATACTTTGTAAACTGGTTGATATAATGGTTGTTATTTGTCCGCTATATNAATGAGAAAAAAATCAGATAACTAAGTATGTAGACGTTTTATTAGCATCTGTCTCGGACGGGAGTTCGAATCTCCCCGCCTCCACATAACAGTTATAATCTATTAATTATTGTCTCTATACCATTAATAACAAATTGAACGGCAATAACCATAAGAATTAATCCCATCATACGCTCAATAACACGCATACCAGTGAGTCCAATCTTTATTGATAGAAAATTCCCTGTTCTTAGTATAATATAGAATACAANCATTGTTATAATTACNGCTAGTAAAAGAATGGCCAAACTGTAATCAGANGGCATTTTNCCAGATAGAATTAATACTCCTGTAATAGCACCTGGNCCTGTTATTAGGGGTATTCCAATTGGGCTAATTGCTATTTCATCAGATTCTTTAAATTCTTCTCTTTCAGTTTCAGTAGTTCTTGAGCGACCAACTTTAGCATCAAGCATTCTNAANCCACTTCTAAAAAANATAATNCCACCCATTATTTGNAAAGCCTCAATAGTAATACCATATANTCGAAAAATAATGGAACCTAAAAATGTGAAAATGATTAAAACAATTGATCCAGTAATAATNCCTTTNTTNGCAATTTTAATTTTNTCTTCATTGGAATANTTATCGGTCATTGCTACAAAGATTGGNGTTATTCCCAAGGGGTTTACNAGAGCAAAAAGNGTTGANAGACACAGTGCTAAATATTGTAATTCTATATTTATAAAATCATTCATTTACATTCTTTCAGGTGCTTGAATTCCAAGAATATTCAACCCATTACTTAATACTATTTTTACTGACTTGATTAAATGAAGACGAGATTCTGTTAATTCAACATCATCTGTAATTACACGACACTTAGCATAAAATTTGTGAAATTCTGATGCAATATTATGCAAGTAGTTTGCTATAATTTGAGGCTCAAGATTATCTAAAACTTTTATCATTACTTCAGGGAAATCATTTAATGATTTAATTAATGAAATCTCAGATTTATTTATTAATAAGGAAGTATTAAACTTCCCATCTGTAGATAAATTATTAGCTTTNCTATTATTGATAATATTTGATATTCTAGCATGAGCATACTGTATATAATATACNGGATTCTTTTCNGATTGATCAGCTGCAAGATCAAGNTCAAAATTCAAATGNCTATTCATGCTGCGCATAATAAAAAAATATCNAACAACNTCANCACCTACCTCATTTATTAATTCATCTAAAGTTACAAAGTTAGCTTTTCTGGTAGACATTTTGACTTTTTCACCACTTTTTAATAGNGTGACGAATTGATGAATTAATACTTTTATAGGATCCGTATTAACATCTAGAGCATTTAATGCCGCTAAAACATCANGATAGGCNTCAGCATGATCTGCACCAAAAATATCAACAACTAAATCAAATGATCGATCTAATTTATGTNGATGNTAAGCAGTATCTGGGAGGCGATATGTTGCTTCACCTGAGCTTTTATAATAAACACGATCTTTTTCTAATCCTAAATCAGTTGCTTTAAACCAAACTGCACCNNCTGATTTATATATAAGNTTCTTANTGGTTANTTCTTCAACTAATGTATCAATTGANCCATTATCATAATATGTTTGTTCATTTGAAAATACATCATGATTTATCCCAATCGAATTAANTGTTTTTTTTATATCATTAAAAATTGTTTTTTCNGCCTCTTTTCTAAACACCGTTGAATTTGTTTCTAATTCTTCACCATGTTTATTTTTTATTTCATTTGCAATTGATATAATGTATTCACCCTTATATCCATCATCAGGGAATTTGTATTCTTTACCTAATAAATTAAAATAACGCGCAGCAACAGACTCTCCTAGTATGCGCATCTGTCTTCCGGCATCATTATAATAATATTCTCTTGTGACTTTATAGTTATGCCATTCTAATATATTTGCAATAGTGTCACCTAAAACAGCTTGGCGCCCATGACCAACCGTTAAAGGTCCTGTGGGATTTGCACTAACAAACTCCACGTTTGCTGTTTTATTTTTACCAACAGTTGTCATCCCATATGATTCAGATGCTGAGATTATTTTATTTACAGTTTTTTGGTAATAATTATCAGATATATGAAAGTTTAAAAATCCAGGTTTTGATATTGAATGTTCTGAAATAATATCACTGTCATACTTTAATAGGCTCCCAATATTTTTTGCAATTTCTATTGGATTATTTTTTAATTGTTTTGCTAGAGATAGTGCAATATTAGTTGAGTAATCTCCAAAATTTGGATTAGATGATTTTTCAACTACAACATTTGATTGAACATCTATTTCTGTTAAGGCATTAGAAATTATTTCGTTTATATATTGTTTAAAATCAATCATTATATTCTATTGTTTTTGCATCAGCCCATAGTCTCTCAATTTGATAATACTCTCTTTCACTTGTTCGAAACACATGTACAATTACATCAATATAATCTAATAATACCCAATTGAGTTGTTCGTATCCTTCAATTCGCCATGCTTTAGTCTCTGTGCCTTTTCTAATACCATCTGCTATTGCTTTTACTTGTACATCAGTAGAAGCCGAACAAATAACAAAATAGTCAGATATGCTTGTTAGTTCAGCAACCTTTATAGAAATTACATCTTCAGCTTTTTTAGCTAAAGCGAGATTCGCTATAGATACAGCAAGTATTTCCGAGGAGGAATTTGATTTAACAGTTTTTGACAGGGCGGTAAATTATTTATCCATATAGGCTTGGATTGATTTTATAGAACTAAAATCTTTTCCAAGAATTAATGTTAGATCAACGCTAAGACTTTCATCGGGCTGATGTATTACTCTAGGATCTTCAGTGGGATTTAAACCAAGTGATTTCGCAACATAATTTAATTCTTCAAGATTTTCATTTCTCAATATTAACATTGTTTGAGTATAATTAAAATTATCAGCATTTTCAGACCTAACTACATCAATATTATTATCACGCAGTAGATCGGATACTTTTGAAGCAAGGCCTGAGACACCACAGCCATTTAATATTTCTACTTCAATATCCATAATTGGTTTTTTTTCATAAATTTCTACAGCAAGCCGCGGTTGATTAGGTATATCCGGAAATGTAATTTCTATGGGTACCCCATTATGGGTTTGTTTTGTTGTAAAAGAAAATATAAATGCAACTAGTAGTAATGATAAAACTACAATAGCTGAATTAATTATTGATCCTTGTAAATCCTTACGAGACCTTTTTTTTGATTTCTTTTTTTTATTAAAAAATGAAGATTTTTTACGAGGCATTCTTTTTTGTTATTCTTTATCTATATAATAACCATTTATTATTTGTAATAATTATTAAAATATGGATTACGTTTGTAGTTCTGCATGGATCTTCGTTCATTATTATAAGGATTATTAGACATTCTAAATTCAAAAAAAGTATTATCAGTTGGTTTATATCGTAAATGTGCATCATATACAAATTGTGTTTTATCCATACCATAACTTAAAGGACTTTGCATTCCAGTAGGCTGAATAAGGCTAAAACTTGCACCAATATGTAAATTTGGATTTAATGTATAATTCATCATATTTGTATAAGCGGCTACATTGATCATTTGGTTACCAAAATTCATTGCAGACATCGAAAAACTATGATTCATAGAAAATCTGCTAGGATCAAATAAGGGCAACGGCTCAGAGCTATTGTTCCCTGTTATCATTGTTCCAGGACTTTGGTTTGGTAATTGTGAGATAAGCTGAGCCGAAAGACAGCTAACTAGCAGAGAAAAAGTAATTAAATATCTTATTTGATTATTCATAGCTTATTAAAGTAATCCATTTTAGGATAATTACCATATTCTAAATTTCGGTTTAATATGTATTAAATAGCAATGTTCCTGTTTATTTATATTATTACTATTAATTAACGTATGGTTCAATTATTCCACCTCCTAAGCATACATCAACATTATAAAATACAATGGACTGACCAGGAGCTGCAGCAAAAACTGGTTTTTGAAAAGTGACGATAGCTGAATTATTATTTAACGCTTCAATATTACAGAACTGATCTTTTTGCCGATAACGAATTTTTGCAGTTAATTCTTTTGTAGTATCTAGTTTTAAATTAGAAATCCAGTGCAAGTTGGTTGCAATAATTTTTTCACTATAAAGAGATGGATTCTCTTTTCCTTGACATACAATTAGATTATTTTTTATCATATCTTTTCCAACAACATACCAGGGGCTCGATAAATTGCTATGGCCTCCGCCAACACCTAACCCTTTTCTTTGTCCAATAGTATAATACATTAAACCTGAATGAGTTCCCACTTTCTTTTGTTCAAGTGAAATGATGTCCCCAGGGTTTGCAGGTAGATATCTTTCAAGAAACTCTTTAAAATTTTGTTCACCAACAAAACATATACCCGTACTATCTTTTTTTTCTGCAGTAGGCAATCCTGCCTTTTTAGCAATTTTTCTTACATCTTCTTTATTTAAATCACCAAGAGGAAATTCACTTTTTGATAAAGGGTCGTGGGAAAGCATATAAAGAAAATAGCTCTGATCCTTATTTTTATCTTTTCCTTTCAATAGTTTATATTCTGAGTTTTTATATTCAATTTTTGCATAATGCCCAGTAGCTATTTTTTTAACTCCTAATTTCAAGGCATAATTGAGGAATGCTTTAAATTTTATTTCTCGGTTACATAACACATCAGGGTTTGGGGTTCTTCCAGCCTTGTACTCGGAAAGAAAATAAGAAAAAACTTTATTCCAATATTCTTTGGAAAAATTTACACTATGTACTGGTAACCCAAGAACATTACATACTTGCAGTGCATCATTATAGTCATCAGCTGAGGTGCAGATTTCATCATCTTGATTTTCCCAGTTTTTCATAAATATGCACTCAACATCATAACCCTGTTCTGATAGTAAAAGTGCAGCTACAGAGCTGTCTACTCCTCCGCTAATTCCTACAACTATCTTTTGTTTCATGAGGAATTCTTATGTATAGTAATAATCGATGAGTGTATAGATTGGACGAGTTTATTTACTTCATCAATCGTATTATGTTTTCCTGCACTAATCCTTATTGACTCTAAATTTTTTTTATCAGAAATACCCATAGCTTGTAAAACAAGGGAAGGACTAATTGTTCCCGATGAACAAGCAGATCCATTTGAAATTGCAATTCCTTCCTTATCTAAATGGATTAACAAAAGATCACTAGAAATATTTGGAATTGTTAGATTTATTAATCCNGGAAGATGATTTTTAGNAAACCCATTAAAAACTATATCATGATTTTGTTCAATAATATGGTTTCTAAAATGATTTTCTANTTCNAATAAATGTGAAGAATCTTCATTNACAGATTTNCTTGCAATTTCAGCTGCAAGACCTANNCCAGCAATTCCACTAACATTTTCTGTACCAGCGCGCACATTTTTTTCTTGGCTACCACCAATTATCATTGGTTTTATAGTAACCCCATTTTTTATATACAAGGCACCNACGCCTTTAGGTCCGTAAAATTTATGTGCTGAAAAACTCATCATATCTACATTAAGTTTTTTTACATCAACAGGTAATTTTCCTAATACCTGTATTGCATCAGAATGAAATAATATATCATGTTCATTAGCAATATGTGCGATATCTGTTATTGGCTCAATAGTACCCACCTCATTATTCGCCATCATTATAGTTATTAGTCCAGTATCAGANGTAATATTATTTTTAATATCATCAGGATTAACACATCCATTTTTATCAACTGAAACAATCGNATGNTCCACACCAAGTTTTTCTAATTCTTTTAATACCAATAGNACAGCAGGATGCTCAATAGAAGATGTTATCACATGCTTCCTTTTTTGATGAACCATATTCCAAAGAATAATATTATTTGCTTCACTTCCACCGCCTGTAAATATGACTTCCTTAGGATNACAGTTTATTGANTCTGCAAATTGNTTTCTCGCTTTCTCNATAACATGTTTTGCTTTTCTTCCTAAATCATATATACTAGAAGGGTTTCCATACATATTCAGATTTAATTCACTCATTAGTGATTGCACAGTTTTNTCTATAGGCGTTGTTGCGCTATGNTCGAAATAAAGCATTTGAATTGATTATATNTTATAANTAATGAAAAGTATTATAAGTACGATAATTATACTAATCGTTTTTTATTGCAGCATACCGCACTGTATTTTGAAGATTAGAATAAAANGGAGGTTGCCTATCTTCAAGTAAATNAATCATNGCTTCAATATCATAGTCATATCTTACTACTTCCCAATCAACTGTTTCTCCAACAGTTAAAAAAGCAACTGCNCCTTGTGGTTTTTCATCAAAAGGAAGACCAGTAGCTCCTTGACAATATATGGAAATATTTTCTTCTTCTTCAAATCTAGGTGTATGAATATGCCCATGNATGAAAACAAATTTTTCAACTTCAGGNTGTGAATTTTGAACATGATTTTTCCAGCTCTTAATTTCCATCATACTAGGTGGTTGGTCATCCCGTTGGTACCAGGCATGTGTAAATTCGATTAATATTGAATTAATAACTTCTCTATGTGCAACATGCATATCTAAGGCAAAATCAACACCTTCTTTTCCAAGCTGTTCAGCAGTCCATTTTTCATTTGCAACTATTGCTTGGTTAATTGGATCATAAGGATCCATCCCTTCAAGCGAGGGCATTTCTTTTTCCCATAGTTTTTCAATGAGATACCGATCATGGTTTCCACGAATAAAAATGCAATTATCTAAACTTTTCAAGATAGCCAAAGTTTCTTTTGGTGCAGGACCTAAAGCAAAACAATCACCTAAACATATTAGCTGATCAATATTTTCTCTTTCATTAATGATAGAAATACCTGTCTCCAATGCAGATATATTGGAGTGAATATCAGTCAGAATTGCAAACGTTTTACTACTCATAAGTGTAAAATATACCTATATGATATTCCTTATAGCAAGATAATATAGAATTGATCATCTAAACAATTTCTATTAATATGACTACCCTATGAACAATAATAATACCTTAATTGTTGGCTCTATAGGGTTGGATACAATTGAAACTGTTTCTGACCGTAAAGAATCTATTTTAGGAGGATCAGCAACTTATGCTACTATTGCTGCTGGTAAATCTGCATCTGTTCATTTAGTTGGTATTATTGGAGACGATTTCCCTATTAATGGAATGAAAATTTTGGAAGAAGCCACAGTTGATTTATCAAATCTTGATCAAAAAGAAGGTAAAACGTTTATCTGGGGAGGAAGGTATGCAGAAGATTGGGACAATCGTGAAACATTGTTTACCGAATTGGGAGTTTTTAATGATTTTAATCCAATTTTAACAGATAAAAATAAAGAAGTTCCTGTAATCTTTCTCGCTAACATACATCCTCTTCTACAATTATCCGTTCTTAATCAGTGCAATAAAAGAAAATATGTTATCATTGATACAATGAATTTGTGGATTGATACAGAAAGAGAAAAATTAAAGGAAGTAATTAGTTCTTGCGATGTTTTACTTATTAATGAGTTTGAAGCTGAACAATTTACTAGACGAAAAGACCATGATGATCAAGGAACTGTTCTTCAATCATTGGGGCCACAAAATATTATTATAAAGTGCGGATCAAAAGGAGCCAAGCTTTATTCCGGACATCGCGTTGATACAGTAGGCGTGTTCCCAGTAAAGAATGTTATTGATCCTACAGGGGCTGGAGATGCTTTTGGCGGAGGAGTAGCATCATCATTAGCAAATGGTGAAACAATGATTGAATCAATAATAAATGGTGCAGCCCTTGCAAGCTTAACTATTGAGGGTTTTGGTATTGATACTATTTATAATGCTAGTATTAACGAAGTTGAAAAAAGAAAAGAACACCTTAGAACTACCCTTAATTCTTGATAGGATTATAATCTGATCCTAATTTCACGGGTTTTTAATTAATGAATTTGCCAAGGGGGTAAAATGTTTAATAAAAAATATATATCAATAACAATTAGCCTATTACTAGTTTTGATATTTATTCGTTGCTCTAGCCAGGAGTACACATCAGCAAAATTATATATACAACAGCAAGAATGGGAAAAAGCTGAAGAGTTCCTTGTTAAAGCTCTTGAGGTAGAGCCTGACAATCCTGAGATACCCTATCAATTAGGTTATCATATTTATGGTCTTAAGAATAAGGACTGGAAAATGATGAATCAATCTTTTGATAAAGCTCTTGCAATTGATCCAAATAAAAAAATACTAGATCAACCAAAAACTGTTAAGGAACTTGTTGTTATGGCAAGAACACAATTTTGGGCAGAAGTATACAATAAAGGCGTTGCTCAGTTTAATCTATACCGAAACGGAAAACCTGACGAAAAAGATTTACTCTTACAAACATCAATTAATACATTTATAACTTCTTATGAAATAAAGCCTGATGAAGCTCAATCGTATTTGATGTTATCAACTTGTCTTTTTTTAGCAGGTGATGAATTAGAATCAGAAAAATATATTATAAAAGCAGTTGAATTGTCACCAGATGATGCAAATATTAATTTAACTGCTGGGCAAATCTTTATGCAAAAGCAGGAATTAGAGCAGGCATTACCCTATATCAAAAAATCGGTTGAGCTAGACCCCAGCAATACAAAATCTATTAGGAACCTTGCCCAGATTTACTATGATACAGGTAATATGGAAAAATCGATTGAAACATATGAAGATGCAATAAATAAAGAAACAGATAGGAAGGTAAAAGCCGATCTATATTTTAATCTAGGTATTTTATATAATAGAGTAGANGATTTTGAAGAAGCTGAATTTAATTTTATGAATGCTCTTGATGAAAATCCTGATGATGTTGAAGCAATAATGGGGATGGCGCAAGTTTTCGAAAATGCAGAAAAATGGCGCAAGGCAGAAAAGTTTTATCGCGAGTTAATTGCTATAGACCCAGATAATCCGGAGCATTATAGGGGCATGTCTCGTGTAAAATTACAACAAGGGGAGCCAGATCAATCAAAACGCTTTTTAGATAAAGCAAAAAATCTTGAAGGATAATTCTAAGATAGGATAATCGTTAGCCTAGGCGCTGTCTTTTCTTCAAAAATTCATTTAAAGCTAAATCTAGGTTTTGATCAGTAAATAAAGGGACATAATCAATCTTTTGTTCCCTACATCTCAGGCGCAGCTCATCTTGGTATGATCGAATCGCTTGTTGGTATACTTTCCTAATTTTCCATGGTTCAGTTGTAATTTGTTCATCTGTTTCCATATCTTTAAATTTTGTTCTATTAGTAAAATTGAAATCAAGTTCTTTTCGATCCATAATATGAAACACAATTATTTCTTGTTTATTATGCCTGAAATGCTTCAGCCCTTTCATAATATTTTCAGTTTCATCAAATAAATCTGATATTAATATTACCAATCCTCGTTTTTTGATTCTTTCTGCCATTTCATGTAATACAATGCCAACATCTGTATCTTTACCAGATCCTATTTTATCTAAATGAGTTAAAATAGTATTAATATGACTAGGTTTCGATCTAGGGGGGATGAACTTTTGTATTTGATTATCAAATAATGTTAATCCAACTCCGTCTTGTTGGTTAATCATCAAATATGCTAAAGCTGCAGATAAATAATTCCCATAATCAAGTTTTGATATTTTGTTACTTTTATACTCCATTGATCTACTAGTGTCTAATAATATATAAGAACGTAAATTGGTTTCTTCTTCATATTGTTTTACAAAATATCTGTCCGTTTTTCCATATAGTTTCCAATCAACATGTCGAATCTCATCTCCAGGGCCATAAGCTCTATGCTCAGCAAACTCAATACTGAAACCATGAAAAGGACTTTTATGCTGACCAATAATATATCCTTCAACTACTAAACGGGCTCGTAATGACATATTGCTTAATCGCGCCACCATTTCTGGTTCTAAATATTTTCGTTTATCAACATGTTCCATTTTGAATAATTAGCCTTCTTCTAATAGTTTAATTAATATATCATCTGTACTTAATCCTTCGGCTTCCGCATTAAAATTTGTAATTAAACGATGCCTCAATACAGGCTTGGCCAATGCTTTAATATCATCTATTTCAGGAGCAGGTCTTCCATCCAATATTGCCTTTGCTTTAGCACCAAGTACTAGATATTGTGATGCTCGAGGACCAGCCCCCCAATCAATCCAGTCTTTAATTGCGGAAGATGATTTGTCAGACTTAGGTCGTGTTTTAGAAACTAACTCAACAGCAAAATCCACAACATTATCGGCAATTGGCACTCTTCGTACAAGGTCTTGATAGAGTATTAAGTCNTTACGATTTATTATTGTATTTAATTTTTTATCATCTTCACTAGTGGTTGATTTAACTATAGAAACTTCATCTTCATGTGATGGGTAATCAATCTTAATATTAAACATAAATCGATCTAATTGAGCTTCTGGTAGAGGATATGTGCCTTCTTGTTCAATCGGATTTTGAGTTGCTAATACAAAAAATGGTTCCTCAAGTACATATGTTTGACCAGCTGTTGTAACNCNATGTTCTTGCATTGCTTCTAATAAAGCAGCTTGTGTTTTAGGAGGAGTTCTNTTTATTTCATCAGCTAAAATTATATTTCCAAAAATAGGTCCTTTGAAAAACCGAAATTCCCTTTTACCGGAATTCTGATCTTCTTCAATAATTTCCGTACCAGTTATATCACTTGGCATTAGNTCTGGCGTGAATTGAATACGACTAAAATTTAAATCCAACAACTCTGCAATTGATTTAATTAGCAACGTTTTAGCAAGGCCAGGGACCCCAACTAAAAGAGTATGCCCTTTACAGAGCAATGCTATCAAAATATGATCTATTATTTCTTGTTGCCCNAATACGCGCTTTGATATTTCAGCATTGAACTGATCCCTTGTTTTTGTAAGTTGTTTTACTAGTTTTACATCTGACATTTTATCCATATGATTTCCATTTGTTATGTTGCTAAGATTCAGAAAGGGTCAAAATTAAAAGGACGCTTATCAGGAAACAATGTTATTGTCTTGTTGCAATATACTTTTTAAAAGATATTGTATTATATGTCTGAAATAATAAAAAGAAAAAATANTCAAATTATTGGTATGAATCTTACTGAATTGGAAGATCTTTCAGAAGAATTTGCTCAATCACGATTTCGTGGAAAACAACTGTTTAATTCAGTATATAAACAAAGAGCNGATTCCTTTAATAATATGANAACGTTACCAATTGTNTTTAGGGATATACTATTAGAAAAATTTGTATTACATCCTTTATTATTTATNAAAAAAACTGGATCGGATTCTGAATTAACACAGAAATATTTATTCCAGCTATCAACTCAAGAAAAAATTGAATCAGTACTTATGTATGAAAAGAATCGCGTTACGTTATGCGTAAGCACTCAAGTTGGTTGCGCAGTAGATTGTAAGTTTTGTGCCACAGCAAAAATGGGTTTCATAAAAAATCTTACAGCCGGTGAAATTATTGATCAATATTTGATAATAAATAATTCCATTGATAAAGAAATAACGAATATAGTNTTTATGGGTATGGGAGAGCCCTTTTTAAATTATCNACAAGTGATAAACGCAGCTATGTTATT
This sequence comes from Fidelibacterota bacterium, assembly GCA_002701785.1. Taxonomy (GTDB): domain Bacteria; phylum Fidelibacterota; class Marinisomatia; order Marinisomatales; family TCS55. The sequence goes on along the minus strand of NZXC01000050.1, from coordinate 10,382 downwards.
TAATCATANGGATGGAATTAANTTAAGCTCCCAAANGATAACTATATCTACAGTAGGAATTATTCCAAAGATTAAGCAGTATAGCGAAGAAGGGCACAAATACAAATTGGCTATTAGTTTAAATAGCAACCATCAGAAACAACGNGTTCAAATTATGCCAATTTCTAAAACCCATTCTATTAATGATTTAATNAAAGCTGTATGGNATCACTATAAAAAAACAAAAAGACTGGTAACGTTTGAATATGTATTNATGGAAAACGTAAATGATTCTATTGCAGATGCTGAAAGGTTAATTAATTTAATAGGTGATTTACCTTGTAAAGTAAATGTGATTCCTTATAATGAAATAGATGGACCATTTAAAAGACCTTCAGAAGAAAAAATTAATAAATTTGTAAATCAAATCAATAATTCAAATTTTATTGTTACAGTTAGGTGGAGTAAAGGAACAGATATAAATAGTGGATGCGGACAGCTTGCCGTATTGGAACCTTGAAAGACGTATCAAAATATCATTTATCAGCTATGAAAGATTATATTCTTTCAAAGGCGCAGTTTGATGGCGATACTGCTATTATACTTGGTTCTGGGATGGGTGCATTTGCAGATAGATTAAATAATCTGACTAATATTTCATATAGCGATATCCCAGGTTACCCTCTTTCAACAGTAAAAGGTCATAGTGGTGAATTATCCATAGGTTCTATGAAAAATATTTCTTTAATAGTTGCTAAAGGACGATTTCANTATTACGAAGGGTATGATATGGAAACCATTACGTTGCCTGTAAGATTGTTTCATTCATTAGGAGTAAAAAAACTAATAATTACAAATGCAGCAGGATCACTAAGCTTAAGNCTTCCNCCTGGTCANATGATGATTATTGATAGTCATATGGATTGTACATTTCGGGATAGTTTATTTGTACCAAAGAAACAAAATAGTAAAAAATATCATGACCCCTCTTATATTAAAAAAGCATTTAATTGTTCTAAAAAAATTGGAATTTCTGTTTCGAAGGGTACATATTGTTGGACAATGGGTCCTGCATATGAAACCCCAGATGAAGTTTCTTTTTTTCAATCAATTGGTGGGCATGCTGTGGGAATGAGTACTGTTCCTGAAATTCAGCAAGCTGCAGAATTAGATATGAGAATTTTAGCTATGTCTACAATTACAAATTATGCAGCTGGGATTATAAATAAGCCCCTTTCACATGAAGAAGTAATCCAGGTTTCATCTCAGGTAAAAGATGATTTTGCCAGCTTATTAACCGAAATTATCATGACTATATAATAAAAATGAAAATTAATATACGATCAGAAGTAAAAAAAATATCGGAAGAAATTATTTCTATACGGCGTGATATCCATAAACATCCAGAACTTGGTTTTGAAGTTCATCGGACTGCTGAATTAGTATCAAAACATCTAAATAAATTGGGATTTGATGTATCAACTGGTATTGGTAAAACAGGTGTTATAGGAGATTTAATTGGAAATAATGATGGCCCTACTATAGCCCTGCGTGCAGATATGGATGCCTTGCCAATTCAAGAAACCAGTAATCTACCTTATTCTTCTGTAAATGAAGGAGTTATGCACGCATGTGGTCATGATGGTCATACAGCGATGCTATTAGGAGCCGCTACTGTATTAAAACAATTTCAGGATACATTAAATGGAAATGTACGCTTTATTTTTCAGCCAGCAGAAGAGGGTGATGGAGGTGCCCGTTATATGATTGAAGACGGTTGTTTAGATCGTGTAGATGAAATATATGGTATTCATTTATGGAATTATCAGAAATATGGAGAAGTTGGAGTGAAGGAGGGGCCAATTTTAGCAGCCGCAGATGTTTTCTCAATAANAATAAAAGGCGTAGGTGGNCATGGTGCAGCACCACAAGGGACAGTNGATGCTATATTAGTTTCTGCCCATTTAATAACTGCATTACAAAGCATAGTTAGTCGAAACACAAATCCCTTAGAAAGCACAGTTATTACTGTAGGGCAAATTAATGGTGGACANAATTTTAATGTTATTGCTGATGAAATAGTCTTAAAAGGTACTGCGAGATCTTACACAGAAGAAAATCGTCAATTAATNAAAAACAGGATGCAAGAGATTGTTTCTGGAATNGCTAAAACTTTTTCTGCTGAAATTGATTTCACATATACGGANGGGTACCCTCCTACAATTAATGATGAAGCACCCTTTAAGAAATTAACGATATCTGCAAAAAAAATAGTAGGGGATAAATGCGGGTTCCCATATATGTCTATGGGAGGAGAAGACTTTAGTTATTACGCTCAGAAAATACCTGGTTGTTTTTTCTTTGTTGGNTCAGCTCCAAGCAATCAAGAGCTTCGATCTGTACCNCATCATTGTTCNCATTTTGATATTGATGAAAATGCTCTTCTAGTTGGCGCTTCAATATTTGTNCAGCTAATAGAAGATCAGGTGATTAATANCCGATAGCTGTATTTTCCCCTCTAGTATCTGCGCCTCCAAAATAACCGCTTTCATTAATTAATATTGCATTCATTTCACCGATCATTTCCNTTCCAGAGTAAATAACATAAGGGGATATTTTATGNCCCTTTCTTTTTAATAACTTTCTTACATCTTTGTTAACGCTAAATGGTTCAACCATAATAACCTCTGGCAACCATTGGGAGTGAACTCTTGGTGCTGATACGGCTTCTTGAATACTCATATTATGAACAGTTACATTTAATATTGTTTGCATTACAGTAGTTATAATTCTTGAACCGCCAGGAGAACCAAGAATAATTAATGGTTCATTATCTTTTAATACGATAGTAGGGGTCATTGAACTTAAAGGGCGCTTTCTTGGTTCGATAGCATTAGCATCATTCCCTACCAATCCAAAATAATTAGGCACACCAGCTTTAACGGAAAAATCGTCCATTTCATTATTAAGAAAAAAACCAGCTCCCTCTACAAGGATACCGCTACCGTATCCTAAGTTTATGGTAGTCGTAACGCTTACGGCATTACCATCTTTATCGATAACAGAATAATGAGTGGTCTCTGAGCTTTCGTATTCATTTGGATCTCCAGCAAAAATATTTGCGCTAGGAGTTGCCTTATCCATAAAGAAATCATTCATGCGATCTTTAGCGTATTGTTTACTAATTAACATGGAGATGGGCGATTTCCAAAAATCAGAATCTCCTAGATGTTCAGCTCGATCTGCGTAAGCTCGACGTTCAACTTCAGTAAGAATATGGATATAGTTAGATGTATTCCAACCTATGTCTGCCAAAGAAAAATTTTCAAGCATATTTAACATTTCGATTAAGATAGCCCCCCCGGAACTGGGTAAGCCCATAGTGATAATTTCATATCCATTGAATGAACCAATAATTGGGTCACGATATTTCGATTCATAATTCAATAAATCCTCATGTGTTATCAAACCAATGCCTCTATTCATTTCTGTAACGATAAGATCAGCTGTTTTACCATGATAAAACCCATCTCGACCTTTCAAGGAAATACGTTTTAACGTTTTGGACAAATCCCTTTGAATCAATCGATCTCCAGCTTTCCAGGGTTTTCTATCTTTACGGATAAATATCTTAGATGCTGCCGCATTCCTTAAAAACAAATCTTTATTATTGTTGAAGCGTTTTGCTTCATAATAACTTAGTTCGAACCCTCTTTCTGCAAGAGCAATAGCCGGCGCTAGTATCTCTCGATATGATACACTACCAGAACCATAATCTTTCCAGGCTTTTAAAAGTCCGTCTACACTTCCTGGAACACCAGAGGATGCTCTTGTTCGTAGAGACATATCATCTATAACCTCACCATTTAAATCAAGGAACATGTCACGATGGGCAGCTAGTGGAGCTTTTTCTCTATAATCTAATGTGAAAGTTGCACCATCAGCCATGTGAGCGACCATGAAACCACCACCACCAATATTACCATTTGAAGATGAGGTGACAGCTAGGGCAAAACCTATAGCACAAGCTGCATCCACTGCATTTCCGCCTTTTTTCAAAATTTCGATTCCTGCAATTGAAGCCTCATAGCTAGTGGAAACAACCATCCCATTTTCTGCAAATACTGGATTTGGACTAGCCCAGCTATTATAACTGAAAGAAATAATCCATACTATCAATAATTTTTTCATATCATTATGTTTTTTGTTTATGTTAGTAAAATTTAGTCGCATATAGTGTTATTTAAAACAGTAGTTATTACGCATTTGTAAATTATTAATTAATTAACAATTTGTTAATTAATATACATTAAATGTAATTTACATTAATATTATAAACCATTAAGGAATTATGACTTCATTTGCAATTTTATGCCCGAGTGCATTCGATTATATTTTAAATAAGACAGGGAACATGTTAATCCGTTATCGGCCCGAAGATGTTTGTTGCGTGATAGATCCAGTTACATCTGGGAAAACTGCGCAGGATATATTGGGATTTGGAGGGGAAATACCTGTTGTTTCTAATTTTAAAGCAGCAACAGAGTTTGATCCAAATGCAATGTTAATTGGCAGCGCTCCTCAAGGTGGTTTTATTAATGAACAATATAGGAAAGAAGTGAAAGATGCTATACAATATGGTTGTGACATTTACAGTGGAATGCATCAGTTTTTAAATGATGATCCAGAGATTTCTGTTCTTGCGAAAAAATACTCTATTACTATCAATGATTTACGAAGACCGCCAGACCCTCCCCATTTTTCTAAGGGAACATGGAAAAACCGCAAAGTAAAAGTATTGCTTGTAGTAGGAACCGATTGTGACACCGGAAAGATGACAACGGGATGGGAGATTTCAAAACGTCTTATTAGCCAAGGTAAGAAAGTCCGCTTTGTCGCAACCGGTCAAACGGGAAAAATGTTGAGNGGGNANGGNGTTCCTGTTGATGCTGTTGTTGGTGACTTTATGTCTGGAGAANTNGANCATGCAATTGACCNNGTAGGNAATGGAGCAGATNTAGTGATTGTTGAGGGACAAGGATCCTTAACCAATATGTATTACTCTGGGGTCACATTGGCTCTTATGCATGGTGCTATGCCTGACTTTATGATAATGACTGATGAGCCAGGTAGAAAAAAAGATGTAGCGGGATACCCAATGTCTACTATTGGGGAAGTTATGCAATTACATCTTGATTTAATGAAGAATTTCAAACAGTCTCAATTCTTAGGCATAAACTTGCTAACNTTAAATATGGAAAAAAATGAAGCCTTACATNAAATCAAAGAATTAGAANAAGAACATAAAATGCCTGTGACNGATTTGATNAGATTTGGGGATGGNGGCCTAATCGANAGTATAGTACAAAGATTGAACTAAATTGNTTTGTTGAATTTCTATGAAAATGGTTAAAAAAAATCANGATATNTTAGNTCATTATATTAAAGTTGGGGAGATTATTGCTGAAATGTTTTCTCCTNATCTGGAAGTAATTNTNCATGANCTTACCAATCCGAATCAATCAATTATTGCTATTTTCAANAGCCATATTACTGGACGAAAAATTGGNGATGGTACATCNGACATAGGNTATAAAAAGCTTTCNNATGNACTTCCTGATAAAATCGTAAATTATAGNAACAAAAGNCCNTCCGGNGTAGANTTGAAATCATCTTCCCTAACTATAAGAAATGATGATAACNAAATAATCGGTTCCATGGGCTTTAATTTTGATCTTTCCACTTTTGTAAATATAAAAGAGTTTATTGATTTATTTTCCAAGAGCGTTGAAATGGAAGAANTACCAAAAANAGAACAGTTCTTNATGTGGAGTATNAAAACNGAAATTCAACAGGCTTTAAACAAATATTTTACNATGAATCAATTNCAGGGTAAAGTATTGAAGAGAGGATGATAAACTNAAANTNATTAGTTATATGAAAGACAAAGGATATCTTAGTAAAAAAGGTGCCAAGACAATTATTAGTGAATTATTGGCAATTTCAAGGCCNACATTATATAANTATTTAAAAGAAATATAAANAAATNTAATGATAANAATATTACAAACTGTAAAATATTATATGATTATGTAATATATGTAATTGTTATTATATTATAACCGGTGGTCATTATTAATTAATGAGGAGTATAAAGTAATGAANAATATAACCTATTTGTTTTTTACAGCTATTATTTTCAATTGTCTTGTTTTAGGACAATCTGTTATTGAAGGAAATGTGACTTCTGAATCTGGAGAAGCATTNGTTGGTGCAAATGTAACCNTTGATGGGACGGCNTATGGTGGAGCAACTGGATCGGATGGTANTTATGAAATAAACATCCCTTCAGGNGATATTAGTGGTGCATCAGTAATTTTAACTGCTAGTTACATCGGCTATNAAANCGCATCCCAANNAGTAAATGTACCTGCAAGNGGATCTGTGACGCAAAATTTTTCTTTAGCTGTTGATGCAATTGGTATGAAAGCTGTTAGTGTAACAGCATTGGGTTTTACAGCTAACCGTGATGAACAGGGCTCTTCTAGTGTATCTGTAGCGGCAGCAGATATGACGCGCTCAGGTGAATCATTAATGGGAAATTCTCTAGCTGCTAAAGCATCGAACGTTATTGTTAATGCAGTAGCTGGAGATCCAGGCGCATCAACTTCAATCAGGATAAGGGGGGCTAATACTATTTCCGGAGCTAGCCAACCATTGATTATTGTTGATGGAATGCCAATGAATAATTCTACAGTTTATGGCGGTGGTAATAATATTTCTGGAGGAAGATCTTCAGGAACAGTACAACAATCTCGTTTAAATGATTTGAATGCAAATGATATTGAATCTGTTGAAGTACTTAAGGGCGCATCTGCTGCAGCTCTATGGGGCTCAAGAGCTGCCAATGGAGTTGTGATGATTACCACAAAGGATGGTGATGCTGGAAAACTTAAAATGAACTATAAAAGGACCATGTCTACTGATGAAATTCATGAACGTATTCCTATGCAGAAAGTATGGGGCCAAGGTAGATCTGGATCTTTTGGTGCTACTCGGGCGGAATCATGGGGTGATTATATCCCTGATCGTGCTGGTGGCGCAGATGAGGTTGAATCTTCCGGGGCACATTTTGTTTCTGAAGATGGGACATTTGAACAGTATGGAATAGTTACCAAAAATTCTAAGGAAACTTATGTTGATTCAAACTGGGATCTGGTCTTTCAAAAAGGTAATTATATACAAGATGATTTCCAGGTTACTGGCGGTGACGCTTCAAAAACGTTTTTGTTCAGTTACAGTCGACTCCGACAGGATGGAATTATACGTGCTTCTTTTTATGATCGCGATAATTTCAGGTTAAATACAAAGTTTAGGTTGTCTGATATGGTTTCCATGGAATCAAAAGCTTCTTACACATATACTAATTCAAACCGAATTCAGCAAAGCTCCAACGTAACAGGATTAATGCTTGGTTTATTAAGGACTGCACCGGATTTTGATATTACGCATTATAAAGGATCCTATGTAGATGGAGATGGGGTTGAGTATACAGGTCGTCAGCGTGCCTATCGTCGATATCTTGGCGGATCGAGTTCCAATCCGATTTATAATAATCCTTTATGGACTATTTATGAACAACAGGCTGGTACAAAAGTTGACCGCTTTATGATGACCAATGAAATGACCATAACACCAGATCAAAAAACAAGTTTTGTTATACGCGCAGGAATTGATGCTTGGGGGGATGATCGTTCGTGGTTTTTCCCAGTTGGATCATCTGGATCTAGAAATGCAGGTGTATTTGCAGAGGATGCTCTTACAAATCGTGAGGCTAACTATGATTTCATTGTGCGGAGAAATCTGGATCTAGGATCAAATATGTCTTTGAATGTGACGGCCGGATATAACTGGTGGGATCGCGCCTATAATAGAACCAGCTTTAACATAGCCAGTTTTCTGGTAAACACAGATAAACATACAGTAAATGTAAATACTGCAGCTGAGGCATCAACAGTCGATAATGGAAAAGTATTTATCCGTTCTGGACGTACGTATGGACTTTTGTCCTTATCTGCAATGAATAATCTATTTGTAAACTTATCTGGTTCAAGCGAAGAACACTCTACAATAAGTGACCCCTATTTTTATCCTGCAATGGATGTAGCATATCAGTTTACGGATATGCTAAAAGGATCACCTGTTAGTTTTGGTAAGTTACGTCTTGCCTGGGGTCAAGTGGGCGTACGCCCTAATGCCCATCGTTTTGAAACGCTGGCTGAATCGGGTTTCAGTTATGCTTCATATAGCGACCCTCTTGATGTATCATTATTTGGCGGTGGTTACCGGGTGGATGATGATAAAGGAAACCCGAGCCTGAAGCCCGAACTAAAAACAGAGACAGAATTTGGTGTCGATCTACGTTTACTTGATGACCGGCTTGCTCTAAGTGTAACAAGCTACCAAAATCAAATTGATGATATGTTAATTAATGTATCAAAATCTCCATCGACTGGATATGATACTCAGTATATGAATGCTGCCAGCATGGAAAATAATGGACTTGAATTGGATGGATCATTTTTATTGATGAACCAAGACGATCAATCGGTAAACCTATTTTTCAATTGGGCTAAGAACGAAAATAAGGTTACGGATTTGGCTGGAACCGAGGTTATTTTTCTAGGAACAGGTTCTGTTAATTCGGTTGCGATTGTAGATCATTCTCTAGGTGCATTGTATGGAACAGGTTCGCAAACCGATGATGGAACTGTAGATGGGAATCTGACCCTGGATGCAAATGGTTTTCCTCAAATTACATCACTACCTATTGTACTTGGTGATCCAAATCCTGACTGGCGTGGAACCCTAGGTTTAAATGCGCGCTGGAAGAATTTCAACATAGATGCTTTGTTCGAGCATTCTGAGGGAGGCGATTATTCTCCAAGAACTCAGTGGGTATTGCGCCGTTTTGGCACCACTGAAGAAACAGCCGGAGCCGTAACAACTTCTTCCGATTTAATGAATTTTGATGGAGATACTATTCCTGCTGGAACGTTTGTTAGAGGTAATATACATAATTTTGGTGGAGGCGATGTTCTGCTTGATGAAACGTGGTACCGTCATGGTATCGGCGGCGGTTTTGGTGATAACCAGGCCTATAATTTTGCGGTTAAGGATGCTACGTATTCCCGTTTAAGAGAACTTTCGATATCATATACATTGACTTCTCAGGCATTTAGAGATAAAACTAATCTAAGTTCTATTACATTTAGATGGACGGGACGTAATCTGTGGGCTAATTATAAAGAGCTGGTAGGTATTGATCCTGCTACAAATCAAGCTGGAGTGGCAAATGGGTTTGGCTTGGATTATTTTACTAATCCAAGTACGAAGTCCTATCTGTTCACAGTTTCAGTAAACTTCTAAGGGAGGGTTTAATAATGAGAAATTCAATGAAAAATATATTTGGACTAGTGTTGGTTGCTTCAATACTGATGCTTCCTTCCTGTGAGATCCCTGCTGATCTAAATGATAATCCAAATGAGATAACCTTACAAGATGTTGATGCAAGCTTGTTTTTAAATGGTGCACAACTAGCGAATATAATGATTCAAAATAGTCATGTTAATAGGATCACCGGAATGTTTTCCGGACAATTAGTGGGGTATACATCTCTATATTCAAACATTTATGGATATTCATTATCAACGGTTGAATCCAATGATGAATGGAATGGATGTTATACGGGTGTATTAACCAATGTCCGCCACATTCGTGAAGCAGCAGCTGATAACAAGTTATTAACTGGAATAGCACAAGTGATGGAGGCTCATGCTGTTGGAACTTTGGCCATGTTAATGGGAGACGTTCCGTATTCGGAAGTGCTAACAGATGTAGAAGATCCAAAGTTCGATTCTCAAGTATCGGTATTAAATGCTGTGTCGTCACTTTTAGATGGCGCAATCAATGATCTTGGAAGTGCAGGAGGGCCCACTGCGGTTCTGGAAAGTTATGATCTTTATTATGGAGGCGATAAAGATAAATGGTTGGCAGCCGCATACACGCTTAAAGCAAGATATGCATTAATTCAAAGTGATTATTCCACTGCTTTATCGGCAGCAGATATGGGTATTTCATCCTCCGCAGGTGACATGAACTTTATCCCTCGCGGTGATGCTGCTACAGCAGATGGTGATAAGAATCTCTTCAATGAAATAATATCAGGTTCAAGAACAGGCGATCTTGGAAATAATGGTAGTTTTTTGTTAGAAATCTTAAATGATAGTACGGCTAACTATAGAGGGAATGCTAAAACGAATGAAACTGCCCGTCATAATTACTATAAGATTGATGAAACCTCCGGTGAAGGCAATTTGGGAGTTATTGAACGGTTTGAACCA
>NZXC01000049.1 GCA_002701785.1 Fidelibacterota bacterium | reverse complement strand
CGCAGTGTTTACATGNGGCTTTGTACGTTCAAATTTTGCTTTAGACATATTATTTATTCTCCTTAATCAAATTAGGAAGCTTTACCATGTACTTGTTCTATAATTTCTGATTCAATTTTTGATGGAACACGTTGATAATTTGAAAATTCCATATGAAACACTGCGCGACCTTGAGTTAATGATCTCAAATCAGTAACATACCCAAACATTCTACTCAAAGGAACTACTGCATTTAAGACATGTGCTTCTTTCCGTTGACCCATACCTTCCACTTTTCCTCTTCTGGAGCTAATATCACCCATAACATCCCCCAAATATTCTTCGGGGACAATTACCTCTACTTTCATCATTGGCTCCATTAACACTGGGCTTGCTTTTTTACATGCTTCCTGGATTGCCATAGACCCTGCAATTTTAAAAGCCATTTCGGATGAGTCCACATCATGATATGATCCAAAAACTAATTCTACTCTAACATCTTCAAGAGGATATCCGGCTATTACACCATTTTTAATAGCCTCTTCCATACCTTTTTTAACGGAAGGAATGTATTCCTTAGGTATCACTCCACCAACAATCTTATCTTCAAAGTGAAAACCTTTTCCAACCTCATTAGGTTCAACATTAATAACAACATGGCCATATTGACCCCTTCCACCACTTTGCCTGGCAAATTTTACATTTATTTTCTCAACTTTTTTAGTAATTGCTTCACTAAAAGCAACCTGAGGTTTACCAATAAGAGCCTGCACTTTAAATTCTCTTAATAACCTGTCAATCAGAATTTCTAAATGTAATTCTCCCATACCTGAAATTATGGTCTGACCAGTATCTTGATTTGTTGATAGTTTAAAAGTAGGGTCTTCTTCACTAAGCTTTGCTAGCGCTTTTGATAAATTATCCTGTTCAGCTTTACTAACAGGCTCAACTGAAACTTCTACTACCGGTTCCGGAAAATCCATAGACTCAAGTATAATACTATGTTTTTCATCACAGACTGTATGACCAGTATTAGTATTTTTTAGACCTACAACCGCAACTATATCACCAGCAGCAACTTCATCACGCTCTTCTCTTTTATTAGCATGCATCTGCAAAATCCTACTAACTCTTTCTCGCTTTCCGATATTAGAGTTATAGATATAAGATCCTTTATCTAATTTCCCTGAGTAGACACGCATATATGTTAATCTTCCAACAAAAGGATCTGTCATTATTTTAAATGCAAGAGCACTAAAAGGAGATTCCATATTAGGCTTTCTCTTAAGCTCAACTTCATTATCATTAGGGTCATAACCAAGGACTTCTCCAACATCAATTGGAGATGGCAAAAAATCTACTACTGCATCTAAAAGCCTTTGAACACCTTTATTTTTAAATGCAGATCCACAAAGAGTAGGAATAAAAGTATTATCAATGCAGCCTTTTCGTATCGCAGCTTTTATTTCATCAACAGATATTTCTTCACCTTCTAAATATTTTTCTAATAAATGCTCATCGTAGGCAGCGGTTTCCTCGATTAGATGATGACGCCATTTATTTGCTTCATCAACCATATCATGAGGAATATCAGAATATTCAAACCGGGCACCTAAAGTTGATTCATTATAAAGTATCGCTTTCATATCTAAAAGATCAATTATCCCAGTAAACAATTCTCCTGTTCCAATAGGTATAACTATAGGTAAAGGATTAGCACCTAATCTCTCTTTCATCATTTCAATAACATTAAAATAATCTCCGCCAACTCTATCCATCTTATTAACAAACGCCATCCTTGGAACATTATATTTATCCGCTTGTCTCCAAACTGTCTCACTTTGAGGTTCAACACCTCCAACTGCACAAAATACAGCAACAGAACCATCTAATACTCTTAATGAACGCTCAACTTCTACAGTAAAATCAACATGACCCGGAGTATCAATGATATTTATCCTATGATCATTCCATTCTGCAGTCGTGGCTGCAGAGGTTATAGTAATTCCACGTTCTTTTTCTTGATCCATCCAATCCATGGTAGCGCCACCATCATGAACTTCTCCTATCTTATGAGTACGCCCTGTATAAAAAAGTATTCTTTCAGTTAATGTAGTTTTACCTGCATCTATATGGGCCATAATCCCAATGTTTCTTACAATATCTAAATTATCTTTTGACACTTTTCTAATTAACTCTCTAATTAATTCCTAAAATGAGCAAAAGCTTTATTCGCCTCAGCCATTCTATGCGTATCTTCTTTTTTCTTAATTGCTCCACCTTCATTATTGGAAGCAGATATAAATTCAGCAGCCAGTCTTTCTGACATTGGTTTTCCAGATCGACTAGTAGCTGAATTAATTAGCCAATGTGAAGCAAGAAAAAATTTTCGATGTTTTGGAACTTCAATTGGGACTTGATATGTTGCGCCACCAATCCTTCGCGATTTAACCTCAACCGAAGGAGATGTATTTTCAATAGCTTTTTCAAATATTTTAATTCCATCAGATTTTGTCTTTTGCTTAATTATATCTAAAGCATTGTAAAATATTTTTTCAGCAACACCCTTTTTTCCTCCCTTCATCAAAAAATTAATAAATTTTGATATAGAAAGATCTTTAAAAACAGGATCTGGTAAAATTTTTCGTCTTTCTGGTCTTCTTCTTCTCATAATTAAACTATCTTATTATTTTGGCTTTTTAGCACCATATCTTGAACGACTTGTAGTTCTATCAGATACACCAGATGTATCTAACGTTCCTCTTACAATGTGATATCTTACNCCTGGTAAATCCTTTACACGACCACCNTCAATTAAAACAATTGAGTGCTCCTGAAGATTATGACCNTCACCCGGTATNTAAGCTGTNACCTCCATTCCNTTAGTNAACCTAACACGAGTAACTTTACGTAAAGCNGAATTAGGNTTTTTAGGAGTAGTAGTNTATACACGNGTGCAAACCCCTCTCTTCTGCGGGTTACCCTTCAGNGCTGGAGTAGCCGTTTTCTTNACTAAACGCTTNCTCCCTTTTCGAACTAATTGATTTATCGTCGGCATATCATTTGCTCAATAGCCAAGTAAGTTAAANTATAAATTTATATACATCAATTATATTATTCCTTTGTCTTTTTAGATTGCCGCTGCACTCATTGAATCAAGATCTTCTTCTTTATCCTCATTATCTCCAACAACTATACCTCTTAGATGATGCAATCCTGTACCTGCAGGAATCAACCTTCCAACAGCAACATTTTCTTTCAAACCCCGTAAATANTCTGTTTGACCNGCAGTAGCTGCATTTGTTAGNACTCTTGTTGTTTCTTGAAATGAAGCTGCTGAAATAAAACTATCGGTATTTAATGACGCTCTTGTTATTCCCATAAGCAAAGGTTCAAAAGTAGCTGGTTTAGTCTTTGTGTATTTTGCTGGTTTCTTTTCTGATTCTTTAAGTTCCTTATTATTCTCATTAAACTCTTTTTTATCTACTAACATATCCTTATCATATTCAGAATCACCCGAATNAGTAACTTTCACCATTGATAGAATTTTATTATTTGTGGCAAAAAACTCACTTCTATTTATTCTATCTTTAGGTAAATACTCAGTATCTCCAGATTCAACAACGCTTATTTTCTGCATCATCTGCCGAACTATAACCTCAATATGCTTATCATTAATTTTTACCCCTTGNAATCGATATACTTCTTGTATTTCATTAACTAAATATTCTCTAGCCTTATTAGCTCCTAGAATTTTTAATATATCCATTGGTGAGGTTGNNCCNTCGCAAAGTTGCGTACCAGCAATAATCCTATCAAGCTCATGAACGATAACATGCTTACCATACGGTATTCTATACTTCTTTTTATCCCCATCTTTTGACTCAACAATAATTGTTCTTACGCCTCTTTTGGTTTCTCCAAATTTTACAGTACCATCAATTTCACTAACAACAGAAGGATTTCTTGGATTTCGGGCTTCAAACAATTCNGCGACTCTAGGCAAACCTCCAGTTATATCACGTGTTTTTCCAATATCTCTTGGAATCTTTACTAGCGTCTGTCCTCGAGAAACTTTCTGACCNNTAATAACTATTAGAGTTGCAGTTACAGGAAGAATTGTTCCACCAGCAAGTATATTACCCTTATNGTCAGTTATTTCAACNNGCGGACTAAGACNTCTATCTTTAGCCTCAATAATAACCATCTGCTTTTTTCCACCTTCAACAGCTTCAANTTGATACGTGTCNCCCTCAACAAAATCTTTTAACGAAATAATGCCAGTCTTCCTTGCAAGTATTACATCCGTATAGGGATCCCATTGAAACAGAACAGTTCCAGATTTTATTTTTTNCCCACTTTTAACCAAGANATTTGATCCATATGGGATATTATACTGAACTAATATTTTATCCTTATCCNTNATAAATANTTTACCATTCCTCACCATNCATCGATTAACNAATNAACCACTTTCATCTTTTGTTTCTGCTATTTCAATATCTTCAGAAAANTCTANTAGACCAGCCCTGTTCGTTTTCATCTCTGATTGNTCAATAATACGGGTAGCAGTACCTCCAATATGAAAAGTNCTTAACGTTAATTGTGTTCCAGGCTCACCAATACTTTGAGCAGCCTGTATACCAACTGCCGTACCAANGTCTACTATATCATGAGTAGAAAGATTCCAACCATAACATTTAGCGCAAACTCCCCTAGAAGAATCACAAGTTAGAACAGATCTTATTCGTAGANTTTCTACATTTGAATCTGCTATAACTTCTGNTTCTTTATCACCAATAATTTGACCNTTTTTAATTAATTTTTTCCCATCAAGNATAAAATCATCAAGTATCGTCCTACCTAATATTCTATCTGCCAAAGGNTCAATAATCTCCTCACCTTCCTTAAGATCNGAAATGAATAAACCATTAATCGTACCACAATCATNTTCATAAATAACTACATCCTGAGATACATCAACTAATCTTCTTGTNANNTANCCNGCATCTGCTGTTTTTAGAGCCGTATCNGCTAAACCTTTTCTAGCNCCATGTGTAGAAATAAAATACTCNAAAACCGANAGACCTTCTTTAAAATTAGAGATAATTGGAGATTCTATAATTTCNCCCTTNCCACCAGTCATAGATTTCTTCGGCTTAGCCATTAATCCTCTCATTCCAGCCAATTGTTTTATTTGATCTTGGCTTCCACGTGCACCTGAATCTGCCATCATAAACACGGGATTAAAACCTTGTCCATCATTTTTTAATCCATCCATCATAGTTTTAGCAACATCATTTGTGGCATGAGTCCATATATCAATCACCTTATTATATCTTTCACCATCAGTTAGAATATGACGACTATACTTTTCTGTTATACCATCAACTTTTTTCTGAGCATCAGCAATAATATCATCTTTTTGATCAGGAATCATGACATCTCCGATTGATATAGAACATCCTCCTTTAGTAGCTGAAGAAAAACCAAGGTCTTTAAGATTATCTAAAAATTCTACCGTCCTATGGTTTCCAGCAATTAAATAAGATTGGTTGATAATTTTTGCTAAATCATTTTTTGATATAGTTAGATCAACATAATCAAGTTCTTCAGGTATTATTGAATTAAATATTACCCTACCAACTGTAGTTTCTTTTTGCCATGTACCATTATGACGAATATTTATTATAGCATGCATATCTACAGATTTATTTTCATAAGCTAACAAAACTTCATCAAATGATGAAAAGGACTTACCCTCACCTTTAACACCCTTCATAGGACGAGTTAAATAATAACAACCCAATACCATATCTTGTGAAGGAACAGAGATTGGTTTCCCGTTAGCAGGGTGAAGTACGTTATGACTTGAAAGCATGAGAACTCGTGCTTCCATCTGAGATTGAACGCTTAAAGGCACATGGACTGCCATTTGATCGCCATCAAAATCAGCATTAAATGCTGCGCATACCAGCGGATGAAGTTTTATTGCTTTACCATCAACAAGTATAGGTTGAAATGCCTGTATTCCTAAACGATGAAGTGTTGGCGCCCTATTAAGTAATACAGGATGGTCTTTCACCACATATTCAAGAACCTTATAAACTACTTGCTCTCGCTTTTCAATCATTAATTTCGCACTTCTTGGAGTTTCACTATAACCTCTTGCAATCAATTCATAAATCATATGAGGTTTAAATAATTCAAGAGCCATATTCTTTGGCAGTCCACATTCACTCATTTTTAATTCTGGACCAACTACGATTACAGAACGCCCAGAATAGTCAACTCTTTTTCCAAGTAAATTTTGTCTAAAACGACCGGTCTTCCCTCTCAACATATCTGAAATAGACTTCAAGGGTCTTCTAGTTCCACTTCGAATTGCTGTTTTTCGACGACTATTATCAAATAAAGCATCTACAGCTTCTTGTAGCATCCTTTTTTCATTTCTTAAAATCACATCAGGCGCACCAATTTCTATTAACTGTTTTAAACGATTATTTCTGATAATTATACGACGATATAAATCATTTAAATCGCTTGCTGCAAATCTTCCACCCTCTAAAGGAACAAGTGGTCTCAGTTCTGGTGGAATAACAGGTAAAACAGAAATTACCATCCATTCTGGTTGATTGATTCTCTTCTTTGACAATGTAGGTAAAAATGTTTTTGCTATTTTAAGCCTATTTAAAGCCTCTGTGCGTTTCTGTTTAGATTTAGAAGTTTCAATTATCTCTTCAAGGTTTTTTTTCAACTCAAACAAATTTATTCTTGCCAACATTTCTTTTATTGCCTCACCACCCATAGTAGCATAAAAGAAATCGTCATTATCTCTTTCTTCTTCGCTTACCGCATAAAAGCCATAGTCTCTTTCCAATTCGAAATATTCCTCTTCATCAAGAAGCTCCGTCATCTCTCGCCCACTTTTTCCTGGCTCAATAACGACAAATGTTTCATAGTATATTATACGCTCTAATTCCTTAGTTTTTAAACCTGTTAAATAAGCAAGCTTACTTGGTATAGATCTTAAATACCAGATATGCACAATTGGGACTGCTAAGGTTATATGGCCCATCCTTTCACGTCTAACTTTCTTTCTTGTGACCTCAACACCACATCTATCACATATAATTCCACGGTATCGTATACCTTTATATTTTCCACAATGACACTCATAGTCTTTTACTGGACCAAAAATTTTCTCACAAAATAATCCATCTTTTTCTGGCTTATATGATCGATAATTAATTGTTTCTGGCTTTAAAATTTCACCATACGATCTCCCTAGAATCATCTCAGGAGATGCTAGACCAATAGTTATTGATTCATATTTCTTAGATAAATCAACTTTAGATGATTGTATATATGTCAATGTACACCTTCCTAACTAATTTAATTCTACGTCTATGCCTAAACCCTGTAATTCTTTTATAAGCACATTAAAAGATTCAGGTGACCCATATTCAGGTAAGTTTTCTCCGCGAACAATTGCATTGTAAACCTTTGACCTGCCTTCTACGTCATCAGACTTAACTGTTAATATTTCTTGAAGTGTATGCGCTGCGCCATAAGCCTCAAGCGCCCAACACTCCATTTCTCCAAATCTCTGTCCTCCGAATTGCGCTTTACCGCCAAGTGGCTGTTGAGTTATTAACGAATAAGGACCCGTAGATCTGGCATGCATTTTGTCATCAACCATATGAGCAAGCTTCATCATATATATCACACCAACCGCAACAGTATTATCATAATATTCACCAGTAATTCCATCAATTAGCTTGACTTTTCCATCTACAGGCAAACCTGCTTTCTTCATCTCAGTTTCAACAAGTTCAGGGCTAGCACCGTCAAAAGCGGGCGTTTCATATCTCAAACCAAGTATTTCACCAGCCCAACCAAGCATAGTTTCATATAATTGGCCCAAGTTCATACGAGAAGGGACTCCAAGAGGGTTTAAGACTATATCTACCGGAGTACCGTCCTCTGTGAACGGCATATCTTCCTCAGGAACAATTGTTGCAACTATACCTTTGTTACCATGCCTTCCAGCCATTTTATCACCAACCTTAACCCGACGCTTATTTGCAACATAAACTTTTGCCAACTTTATAATACCAGGTTGTAGTTCATCTCCGACGCGGAGCTTAAATACTTCTCTTTCTAATCTATCTTCAGCCTCAGCCCACTCTCTTCTATAAGTCCTCCAAACTGTTTTTATATCTTCCCAGGATTTTCTATCATCAACCCACCTTGTATCTTGCGCAAATCTTTCCAAATCAAAAGACTTAATTCTTTTTTCAGTTAATTTAGTTGATTTTTTAATCAAAGTTCTTCCATTAGACATATCTCTAATTCCACCAGATATTTGATTTTTTAACAATTCAAGAAGTTTTTTATCACGAGATTCTTTTAAATCTTCTTTAGTTGAACGAGTTTCAATTTGTAATTCCTGGATAGCTTTTTTTAATTCTATCCTAGACATACGAGCTCTTTTTTGGAATAGCTTAGTATTTAATACTATACCTTGAACACCTGGATCAGCTCTACGAGATGAATCTTTTACCTCACCAGCCTTTTCACCAAATATAGCCTTTAAAAGTTTTTCTTCTGGAGTAGGGTCCGTCTCACCTTTAGGTGAAACCTTCCCAATAAGGATATCACCTTCTTGCACCTTTGCACCAATTCTAATTATTCCATCTTCATCTAGCTCTCTTGTAGCATCTTCACTTACGTTTGGAATTTCTGCTGTTAATTCTTCTTCACCACGTTTAGTATCGCGAACTTCAAGATCTATCTCATTAATATGTAAACTGGTAAAAATATCTTTGGATACCAAACGTTCACTTATCACGATCGCATCTTCAAAATTATATCCTCTCCATGGCATAAATGCTACTCTAACATTATTTCCTAAAGCCAATTCACCATCATTACATGATGCTCCATCAGCAATTACATCTCCTTTTTTAACTTTATTACCTAGTTTCACTAAAGGTCTTTGATTATGCGAAGAATTTTGATTTGTTCTCCAATATTTCTTTAGCGGAACCTCAACTAAGTTCGAACCTGAAGATAACGTCAAATCATCAGGCAAATCGCTAGACTTTATCGATATCTTGCTAGAATCAACATAGGCCACTTCACCATCAACAGGGCAGGTTAACGCAGAATAAGAGTCTTTAGCAACTTTACTTTCAATACCCGTGCCAACTATAGGCGCATTTGGATTCATTAAAGGAACAGACTGCCTCTGCATATTAGAACCCATTAGAGCACGATTCGCATCATCGTGCTCTAAAAAAGGAATCAAAGCTGCTGCTACACTTAGAATCTGATTTGGAGCAACATCCATATATTCAATTTCACTTGAATTAACTACTGGAAAATCACCCCTTATTCTAGCTCTAACAGAACTATCTAATAATTTACCTTCTTTATTTATTCTTGAATCAGACTGAGCAATCATAACTCTATCTTCATCATCAGCAGATAAGTATTTTATTGATTGCGTAGCAATTGAACTTTTTCCTTTTTTATCCAATAATCTATACGGCGCTTCAATAAATCCATGTGTATTTATTCTAGCATGTAGAGCCAAAGAGGAAATCAACCCAATATTTGGACCTTCAGGAGTTTCAATCGGACACAGTCTACCATAATGAGTATAATGGACATCTCGAACCTCAAACCCAGCGCGCTCTCTTGTGAGTCCGCCTGGACCTAGGGCCGAAATACGACGCTTGTGAGTAATCTCTGCAAGCGGGTTAGTTTGATCGCCAAACTGAGATAACTGACTAGTACCAAAAAACGTATTAATAACTGTAGTCACAACTCGAGAGTTTATTAGATCTTGAGGTGTAATAGATTCTGATTCTCTCAAATTCATTCTCTCATATATCGTTCGCAACATCCTACTAAGAGCTACATTGAACTGATTTGTCAATAATTCGCCAACTGTTTTTACCCTCCTGTTTCCTAAATGATCAATATCATCTGGACCGCGCTCACCTTTTCGCATATCTATTAAAAATCGAATTACACAAACAATATCATCCATTGTTAATACAGTATCATCCACTGGAACGTCTAAATCAAACTGTTGATTCAATCTATACCTACCAACCTGACCCAAATCATATTTTTTAGGACTAAAAAACTGTCTTTCAATAAATTTCTGAGCTGTTTCTAAATTAGGCGGTTCACCAGATCTAATTAGTTGGTATACTACACTTAAAGCCTCTTCAGTGCTTCTGGTAGGATCTTTTTCTATTGTATTAAGAAGCAACATAGATGAAAAATTCCGATTACTATCAATAACATCTAGATTAAAAATTTTATTCTCACGCAAGGTTTCTACAGAGTTTTCATCAAGAATAGTACCGCCTTCATAAAATATTTCCCCTGTTTTTTCATCAATAACATCACTAACGATACTCATACCATAATACTTATCTATTCCTTTATTTGATTTCAAAGAGATTTTTTTTATACAGTTAAAAGCATTAAATATATCTTTATTAGTTGAGAAACCAAGAGCACGCAATAACATAGTTACAGGAAACTTTCTTCTTCGATCTATTATTGCAAACATTGCATCATTTATATCAGTCGTAAAATCTAACCATGAACCTCTAAATGGAATTATTCTTGCTTGAAATAACTTTGCTCCATTTGGATGAATCGCATCATCAAAGAATACTCCTGGACTTCTATGTAGCTGAGAGACGATAACACGTTCAGCTCCATTAATAACAAAAGTGCCTTTTTCTGTCATAGCAGGAATATTTCCAAAGTATACGTCCTGTTGAATACTTTGAGCAAATTCATTCTTATTCTCCTCATCAGTTATATTAAGAGTCAATCTAACTTTTAACGGAACTGAATAGGTTACTCCACGGTCAATGCATTCATCAGGAGAGTACTTAGGAAGACCTAAGAAATAATTATTATATTCAAGAATATAATTTCTATGAGAATCTTCTAAAGGAAATACATCTTGAAAAACCCCCTCTAATCCCATATGGCCGCGTTCGTCTTCAAGAGTATCTAACTGCAAAAATCTTTCAAAAGAATCCTTTTGCAATGAAAGAAAATCAGGCATTTCTACTAAAGATGGTATTTTAGAAAAAGACACCCTGTCTGATTTATTTTTATGTACGTATCCCAAAGAAACCTCCTACTTAGTTCTTGTAAATTTTATTATATCTTTAACAAAGATTGTAATTATTATGATATTACTTAAGCTCGACTTCTGCGCCAGCTTCTTCAAGCTGTGCTTTTATTTCATCAGCCTCAGCCTGAGGAACACCTTCTTTAATTGGCTTAGGCGCAGAATCAACAAGATCTTTAGCTTCTTTTAACCCTAAGCTAGTAATTGCCCTTACAGCTTTAATAACATTTATCTTTGATTGACCAGCGCTTGATAAAACAACATCAAACTCTGATTTTTCCTCAGGTCCCCCTGCAGCAGAATCAGCTGGTCCAGCTGCAGCTACTGCAACAGGTGCAGCGGCAGTTACACCAAACTTTTCCTCAATTTCAGAAATAAGCTCTGATATTTCAACCATATTTGCAGAATCTAAGTAAGATAGAACATCTGCTCTTTTAGTTTCAGCCATTATTAATACTCCTTGACTTTAAGTTATTCAGATTTTTCATTTTTTAAACTATTTAATACATTAACAAAATTTCCCATTGGAGAACTCAACGTGCGCACCAAATTAGTCATTGGGCTATTTAACATGATTATGAACTTGGTTAATAGTTCATCTTTCGATGGTAAACTAGCAAATTTCTTATACTCACTACCTTCTAACACCTCACCATCAAATAATATAGCTTTCACTTCCGGCTTGTCGTGTTCCTTCATAAAACTTTTTAATACTTTAGCAGGCGACGTAGGCTCATGTAAAGAAATTGCAATAGCTGTAGACCCAACTAAATAATCATCAAGTCCTTCAATCTTCATATTTTCAGCCGCTAATTTTAATAAAGTATTTTTAGTAACTTTAAATTCGACAGAAGCATGAAAAAATTCCGATCTTAGCTTAGTAATACTATCCACATCTAATCCTAGGTAATCTGTAAAGTATATTGCGCTCGCACTTTCAAGCTTATCAGTTAGATACTTTACTTCATCTATATTCTTTTGACTTGGCATAACTTATATTACTTTAATTGTTGTTAAATCAACCTTAACCCCAGGGCCCATAGTTGAAGATAATGTTATTTTTTTAATAAACTGACCTTTAGCAGAAGCCGGCCTAGCTTTTAATAGAGCCTCATAGATTGTACGCACATTTTCAATCAGATCTTTCTCATCAAAAGAAGTTTTTCCAAAGCTAGAATGAATTATACCATTTTTTTCAACTCTTAATTCAACACGACCAGCTTTTAATTCATTTATTGATTTTTTAAGATCCATTGTAACAGTACCACTCTTAGGATTAGGCATTAAACCTTTAGGGCCTAAAATCTTACCTAATTTCCCCAATGATGGCATCATATCTGGAGTTGCAACAATTTTATCAATATCACTCCACCCATTTTTTAATTTTTCAATAAAATCATCGTTCCCAACAAAATCTGCACCAGCTTCTTTTGCTTCCTTTTCTTTCGGACCGCGAGCCAAAACTAAAATAACAACCTCACTTCCCGTACCGCTAGGCAAACTTGTAGTGATTCGAATATTTTGATCAGCATGTCGAGGATCAACACCCATATTTAATGCAATATCAACAGACTCGTCAAATTTAGTAAACTTCATATCTTTAATCATAGACACTGCTTCATCTAATGAGTACTCTTTATCCCTATCATGCTTTTCATTAATCAATTTTCTATTTTTAGTTAATGACATTGAATCAACTTACCTCTATACCCATACTTCTTGCAGTTCCACGGATCATTTCTTTAGCATTTTCAATAGTGTTAGCATTCAAATCTGCCATCTTTGTTTCAGCAATCTGAGCAAGATCATTTTCACTAACCGTACCAACCTTATCTCTATTTGGCTCACCAGAACCTTTATCTAGACCTGCCGCTTTTTTAAGTAAAATTGCAGCAGGAGGCGTCTTTGTTATAAATGTAAAGCTACGATCAGAAAACACAGTTATTTCTACAGGAATTATCATACCAATCTGATCTTTAGTTTTATCATTAAATGCTTTACAGAAATCCATGATATTAACACCATGCTGACCTAAGGCCGGACCTACTGGAGGAGCGGGATTTGCTTGACCGGCAGGTATTTGCAACTTTATAAATCCAATTTCTTTTTTGGGTGGCATACTAAATTATTCCTTCTCAACCTGCAAATAATCTAATTCAACAGGAGTTGGTCTACCGAAGATACTTACAGATACCTTTAATTTTTGTTTTTCCTCATTTACTTCTTTAACAAAACCAGAAAACTCCAAGAAGGGACCATCTGTAACTTTAACATGGTCGCCTACTTTAAATAATGATTTAACAACCTCTTTATCCTTAGAGCCCTCAACAACACCTAGTATGCGATTTACTTCATCATGTTTAAGAGATTGAGGATTACCTTGTGGTCCAACGAAACTCATTACTCCAGTAAGATTTTCTATTAAATATTTGACCTCTTTATCCATATCCATTTTAATCAGTAAATACCCTGGGAAAAAAACTTTATTCTTCACCTTTTTTTTACCATCCCTCATCTCTATAATATTTTCTGATGGAACAAAAACCTGATCTACCATTGAAGAAAACCCTTCACGGTCTACCTCATATTTCAAAGAATCACGAATTTTCTTTTCTTTTCCAGATATAACTCTTAGTGAATACCAATCCATTATAATAACACACTTAATATTTTTGATAGCAATAGATCCGCAAAAAACAAATATAGACCTAAAACCAATGTTAGAGTGATAACGACATAAGTTGAGCCTCTTAGTTCATCCCATGTTGGCCATGATACCTTTTTCATCTCAAAATCAACATCTGAAATAAAAGCCTTAAGTTTCCTTATCATTCTAATTCCAATTACTTAGAAATATAATTTCAGCAGGAGTGACAGGAATCGAACCTGCAACCCCCGGTTTTGGAGACCGGTGCTCTACCTAATTGAGCTACACTCCTATTAGATTTATGTGAAGTATTTAAATATTCCATAAATAAATTATTTCGATTCTTTAAATATCACGTGTTTACGAACTATAGGGTCATATTTTTTATATTCAACACGATCAGGATGCAATCGTTTGCTTTTTGTAAATACATACCTATACCCAGTCCCGGCTGTACTTTCTAATTGAATAATAGTTCTTTTACTATTACCAGCCATTTTATTCCGTTATTTCTGTAACCACGCCGGCGCCAACTGTTCGGCCACCTTCACGAATTGCAAAACGTAATTCCTTATCCATTGCTATACTTG
>NZXC01000048.1 GCA_002701785.1 Fidelibacterota bacterium | reverse complement strand
TGCGTATATAAATAAAAGCCCCCATTTTGGGGGCTTTTCATTTTTAGCTATTAATTTCTACCAGACACGTATATTTTTATGTATATGCTTGTCAAATAAACAGATGAAGAAAAATAATATACTAAGAAAACCAATATTCATATCAGCTACCATTGTTTTTTCCTTCTTTATTGGATGCGAGGATCCAGAACCTGAACAAACTGGCTATATACAGACTGTTCCTCAGGATACCTTTCCGGATCTTGGACATGATGGCCCTTATTTTGAAGATTCAATTTATTTTGGACGTGAAAATTATATCGAATATCATTCTGGAACTATCCCCATAATTTTATCTGCAGCTCATGGTGGCTGGGTAGAGCCAGATGAAATACCAAATAGAACTGAAGGGACGACTGTTACGGATATTAATACATATCAATTAACTAAAGTTATTATGGATACACTAGCATCACACTTTGGCGGTAAACCGCATGTAATCCTTTGTTTATTAGAACGTCTGAAATTGGATGCTAACCGGGATATAAATGATGCCAGTGAAGGGAATATTTATGCGGAGAGAGCATGGAGAGAATACCACCATTATATTGATGTAGCTAAAGAATTGGTAGCGATGAACTATGGTAGTGGTATATTGTTTGATATTCATGGACATGGAGAGAATCCTGATGGATTTTATGATCTGCGAACTTGGCTGGGATATTTGATTTCAGGTGATGAATTAGATTTACCAGATGAAGATTTGAATTCGGACGAATTTAAGAATCAATCCAGCATTAGGACATTAGCTGATACAACTACATTTACATTTGTAAATATTTTAAGAGGAGAAACCAGTTTTGGAACACTTATGGATAGTTTAGGATATGGATGTGTACCAAGCGTAAATGATCCTGGCCCTGCAGGATTACGATATTTTAGCGGAGGGTATATTACTGATCGTCATGGATCTTCTGATGGAAGCGCCATTAGCGCAATTCAGGTTGAATTACCACAGCCAGGTATACGCGACACAGGAGAAAATTGGTCTAGATATGCCAGCGCTTTTGCTAAGGTTATAGATGCATATTATAAATTTCATATGGGAAGAGAGTTAGAATTATGATTAATTATTCAAATTTTGTTCATAATAATTGGATTAGATTATATATATGAGACACTTTTTACTTATCCAAATACTTTTGGTTATTAGCTGTACGAATATAAAACTCCAGCCGGATGAACTATTTCAATTTCAAAACCAAAAAGTTGCTCGTTCAAAAAATGGAGTCGTAACTACAGCTCATCCATTAGCTACACAAGCAGCTGTAGAAATACTTACAGCTGGTGGTAATGCAATGGATGCAGCAGTTGCAGCTGCTTTTACATTATCGGTTGTTGAGCCTAGTATGAGTGGGATAGGTGGCCGTGCTCAAATATTAATATATAACCCTGCTGATGGTGTGCATGGTATTGATGCCACTACACAGGCGCCATCTTACTACAAATTTGATGATACTCTTGGTGTTGAATATGGTTACCAAACTATTGCTGTTCCAGGTGTGGTAAAAGGCCTAACGGACGCTTTGCAAAATTATGGAACATTGCCACTTGCACAGGTAATGAATCCTGCAATTGCATATGCGAATAATGGATATAAGCTACTTCCTGGAGAAGCTTTGAGACAAAGGTCAGTTAATGAATTCTTAAAGGAATTTGCAGGGACACGCCAATATTATTTAGATGAAGACTCTCTAACATATGATGCAGGAAAATTGATTATTCAACAAGATTTGGGCAAAGTACTAAAAGCTATTTCTGAGAATGGATCTGAGGTGTTTTACCAAGGATGGATTGCTGAAGCAATGGTTAAGGATGTTAGTGACAACGGTGGCTTTTTAACGTTGGAATCCTTAAAGAATTATCGATCAGAGAAATCCCACATTGTGAATGGTAGTTACCGTGGGTATTCTATAAAGGCTTTGTGGCTTCCAGCTTATGGTGCAATTACGATAGAGGCACTCCAAATTCTTGAACAATTACAGGTCAACATGAAAGAGGAGAGAGAGAGAGGATTGGCAATATACCATGCGGTTGAATCAGCTTATTTGGATAGAAAAGAACAAAAAACATTAGATGATGCAGAACGCTTTACCTCTAAATCCTGGGCAAAAAAGAGAGCATTGGAAACCCAAATAAAGAATGGAATTATTAACATCAGAAAAGATAATATAAATGTTAATTCAGATACTATTAAGGATCCAACCGGACATACTTCTCACTTAACAGTGATAGATAAAAATGATATGATTGTTTGTTTAACGCAAACTATTGGACCAACTATGGGTTCCAAGGTAGCTACCCCTGGATTGGGATTTTTATATGCACAAACAATGGGTGGATATCTAGGGGAGGTCGAACCAAACCTTCGTGTTCCATCGCATATTTCACCAATAATCATTTTCAAGGATGAAAAACCATTTTTAGCTATTGGAGCAGCAGGAGGGAGTCGAATTCCCTCATCTATTGTGAACGTTATCAGTAATACTATTGATAGTAGGATGACTTTACCTGAAGCATTACACTTTCCTCGAGTACATTCTTTGGAAAATATAATTAATCTTGAAGTTGTAGATGGAATAGGTTGGAATGATTCAGATAGTATATATTTTTCTCAAAAGGGTTATAATGTAGAAATGACACGATTGCCTGCTAAATTTGGACGTGTTCATGCTGTCATGCTTGATACACTAACAGGTGAATGGATTGGTTGTGCAGACCCGGATTGGGAGGGAACTTCCGCATATCCTGAATAAATCAGCATTATCAAAATGCTACATTTATCGTTTAATCCAATTGATTATTTCTTCAATGCCAATTATTACTTCCGATACTGTTTCTCCAAAATATTCCATTTTCAATGTTGATGTTTTTGACAGGTCAATACTTTTTTTCAAAGCCTCAGCCCCATCAAAATTCACGTATGCTAAGCGTGCATTTAATTCTTTAGCATTTTGAGCAAAAGCGGAACCAGGTAATAAAGCTA
Source organism: Fidelibacterota bacterium (assembly GCA_002701785.1). Lineage (GTDB taxonomy): Bacteria > Fidelibacterota > Marinisomatia > Marinisomatales > TCS55. Next base: position 37,017 of record NZXC01000048.1, on the reverse strand, counting down.
CGCTTGTATCCTGAAGTAATTGTTTACAGAGAGTATTTGAATCATGAATACCTTTTTTATTTAATACATTTTCAAAAGGTTTAAAATCAGGAAAAATATAAAATGCACCTTTAGGTATTCTAACCTTTATTCCTGCATCTATTAGGCTGGAAGCACAATATTGACCAATTGTTTCTAGTATTCTTCTACAATGAAATAAATAATCATCAATAGTATCATCTTCGTATGCTGTTGTTGCTGCATACTGTATAGGTGTTGTTACACATGCATAAGTTTCACTAGCAACTGATGTCATTGCGTCTTGTAAATATTTTAATTCTTTTGGAAAAGAAAAATGTCCTAGTCTCCATCCACCAGCTGCACACCATTTAGATAGACCTGAACTAATTATTGTACCTTCTGGATAGTATCTAGCTATTGATGTATGTTTTCCTTGGTGATGAATGCGCCCATAAATTTCATCGGACAAAATTATTATTTTATTTTTACGACATACTTTCGCTAGTTGTTTTAATACTTCTACTTCATATGTACATCCATGAGGATTCCCGGGATAAGTAAGTATTAATAACTTGAGTTTATCAGAGAAATTTTTGATTGATTCAGTTAATTGTTCTGGTAATAACTGCCAGCTGTCTTCGTATTTAGTTTGAATAAATATTATTTTTCGGTTTAATATCTTTGCTTGAGGAGCATAGGACACCCAACATGGAGTTGGTAAAATAGTATATCCTTTTAAAACAAGTTGTAAGCAAAACATAAGTTCTTTAGATCCGGGACCAATTAGTACTTGGTCCGATTGGATATTTACATTATCAATTTTCTGATGATAATTGGCAACTGCAGTTCGTAGATCAGGAAGACCATCTACCGATAAATAATTTTTTCGAGATGAGTTTTCTTTTAATGAATCAACAACTTTTTTTGGCACAGGGAAAGGAGATTGCCCAAATCCAAAACGATAAACATGTATACCTTGTTTCTCTAAGTAATCACTGTGTTCATTAATTGCAAGAGTTGAAGATCTGGCTAATGCATTAAGGTTAGAATGTAAATATTTACTCATAAGAATATATAAAATTTACTAATTCCATTTCTTGTTAAAACAAAAAAGGCGGTGAGTTTAATCACCGCCTTTTTATCATTAATTGCTATACAATTAGAATGTATACATTAATCTCATGTATGTAAATCCACCATGATAACCAAGAGGCGATCTACGAGGGTATGGCATACCTTGAGATGCGCGTGTGGCAATCTCAGTTGGATATGCATTTGTAACATTATTTGCACCGAATACTACTGAAAGATTATCGCTAACGCGATAGCTTGCTTCAAGATCGATGAAACTAACAGCATCAATCTTATCTTTTGTACCTGCGGCATAATCACCACGTTCATCCCATGATTCACCATAGTAATTTAATCGAGCCATCAAAGACCATGCATCGCTTAAATTTTGTGTTAGCGTCATAGTCATTCTATCTTTTGGTAGATTTAATTCCAAATTAACAACACCACCATCTGATACAGGATTAACTCCATTTACTTGAGTCTGTTGTAACACTTCAGTTTCATTATGGTTATATGCCATACTTACTGTTGTATTATCCAGGTTATAAACTGCAACTAAATCAAAACCAGATGTTTTTGTATCCAAAGCATTCGTATAGAAAGCTAATTCAGAAAATTCTGGATTACCCTCTATTGCTATAGAGCGTGATTTTAATAGCTTTCCAGTAACTTCAATTGTATACATATCAAATGTCATATTTAAACCGCTCATTGGATTAGCAGTTAAACCAAAGCTGGTGTTTACTGCATCTTCTGGAACTAGAGCTTTACCACCCAAAGCAACACATAATGGATCTGTAGGTTTCAATGTGCCTTCATTTACTTGCATACCTGTAACACCATCAAATGAGGTTGTTACACCTGTATAGTTCATTTGACCAGGCGTTGGTGCTCTAAAACCAGTAGAGTATCCACCACGTAGCGTAAGAAGATTTCCAAAAGAGTAACGTCCTGCAACCTTAAAATCAGAAGTCGTATTGTCATCTGAATAAGATTCTGAGCGGAAAGCTGCTTGCAATAGCAACGCATCGCCCATTGCATACTCAGCATCTACATAAAATGCAGTATTTTGACGATCAAATATACCTGCTGCATCCGGGCTTGTTCCTGGCATACCATTTGCGGCTAAGCCAGGAGCAGTATAATTAGATGAATCAGCAGATTCTGGATTTACAAGTAGATGAGACATTGCCCAAGGTCCAGGCATCCAAGCTTCTTTTTGACCTTGATACATGGTGTATTTTTCTTCTCTCCACTCTGCGCCAAAAGCAATATTCATTGCATCAGATACAGCATACGAAAAGTCTGCATTCATATTGGTTTCTTCTTGTTGTAAATCACCAATATCAAAATTATGAGTAGAATATGGCCCCCAAGAGAGATTCAATGAATTTCTTAGATTATAATGCATGTAATTACTTCCGTAGCTTGCACTAAAATCATAATCAACACCCCAATCAGAACTTCCTTTTATACCAAGAACAGAACTGACGTCATCATTATGGCCTTCTAGACGTGGAGTAAAACCTATGGGGTATGTATCTCCCCAAGAGAAATTACCTTTACTAGGATCAGCTGGATCAAGAGGAATATCAGTTAATGCTCCTGATTTTCCAGCAGCACGTAGAAAGAAGCTATATTCACCAAAAGTATCAGCATAGTTTCCAAATGCATAAGCATCAACATTATCATTAATTTTCAAGCCAGCATTCCATACAGAACGAAAACCGCTACTAATTGGACGACCCCAATTCATAGCTGTTTGCCAATCATCGGTATTGTCTGTTGGGTTATTTTTTATATATCCCCAAGTATCATCTGATGTAAAACCTGTAGCATCCCAACCTTTATAGCCATCCGAAGCAGATTTATGTTGATAACCACGAGATAATTCAGGTCTATCTGCATATTCAAAACTAAGATTTATAAACCCATCATCGGTTAATGGTAATCCAATATTTGCTGCTAATGTCAGATCGGTTTCACCACCGCGACCATTTGGGGCTTGCATCCATTGTCCACCTGTAACGTTGACTTCATATCCCGAGCTATTATCTTTTAGAATAAAATTCATAACACCAGCAATTGCATCAGATCCATATTGTGCCGCAGCACCATCTCGAAGTACTTCAAGTCGTTTTACTGCTATAATTGGAATCATTCCAACATCAGCTCCTTGAGCACCAACATTCATTGCTGCACCAAAGTGAGATATTAATGCAGATCGATGACGTCTTTTTGAATTCGTTAAAACTAATATATTATCTGGTGGAAGACCGCGCATTGAAGTTGGCCGTACAAATGCGGACCCATCACCTGTTAGAGGAGTTGCATTAAAGGATGGAACTTGGTTCTTCAAAGTTTCGGTGAAATCACCATTCCCCTGTTTTCTTAATTCCATTTCTGCAAAACCATCTATTGGAGATGGAGATTTCATTGAAGTTCTTCCAGCAGCTCTTGTTCCAGTAACAAGTACAATTGAAGATTCAAGAGCATCAACAGAAAGTGTAAAATCTACGGTTGCTGTTGCACCATCTGATACAGTAACAGATTTAGTGCCAGATTTATATCCAATATATGAAGCTGTAACTGAATAAGTTCCAGCAGAAACTTCATTGATTAAATAAGCACCAGATCCAATAGTTGCACCACCCATTGATGTTCCCTCAATGGCGACATTAGCACCAGCTAATGGATTACCATCTGCATCTGTAACAGTTCCAGAAATGGAACCATTCTGAGCAAATAATAACGCAACAAAATTAATCGCTATAATGATTTTTTTCATTTTAGCTCCTTTTTTTCATAGCATTTATATTACATGAAGTCAGGTATGTGGAGTAGCCTGAACATTCCTTAGTTCACCCTAACTTATAATAACTCTGAACTGTTTGTCAACATATAATGTATTAGTTGTAAATATTAGCTATTTGTACTGTTTGAGCATAAACTATGTATATATATGTATAAAATATTCGGAATTTCATTTCTATTTTTTACTTTGGGGTGTAATAATTCCTCATCGCTACAAGATCAATTTACTCTTACATTAGATATTTCTGGTGAGTTAGAAGGGAAGACCTATTTAGTAAAAAGAGATTTTGGTAAATGGGTAAATATAGATTCTAGCAATATAAATACGGGTTTAATAAAAATGAATGGCGTTATTAGTGATCCCGAATTTTGTTATCTTAAATTTGGACAAAAGTATGTTGGCATATTTTTAGAATCAGGGAATATTTTATTTAATGCTCATGTTGATAGTCTAGATAAGGGGATTATTTCCGGGTCCAAAACACAAGATGAATTAGATTTATTTAAGAAAAGTATTTTGCCTATAACGAATGAATTAAATGATCTTTATGAGAAATATAGAGCAATTAATAAAACTCAAAATAAAGATTCACTAAATTATGTAAGTGATCTAATCGATCGTAAAGATCAAGAGAGATTAAAAGCAACATTAGACTATGCATACAAAAATAATAAAAGTATTGTATCTACGTATCTAACGATGTCAAATAATTATTATCTAGAGCTACATGAACTAGATTCAATAACAAGTAATTTTGATTCTTCCATAAAAGAAACAAAATATGTTAAATCTTTAGTTGAGCGTGTAGAAAAATTAAAGAAAGTATCCATAGGATCAACTTATACTAATTTTACTATGGATGATACATCAGGTAATTCTTTGCAGCTTTCATCTGTAATTGGAAGTAATTATTTGCTTATAGATTTTTGGGCCTCTTGGTGCGGTCCCTGTAGAGTTGAAAATCCAAATATTGTTTCTGTATATAATGACTATCATAGCAAAGGATTTGATATTATTGGAGTTTCATTAGATACTGATAAACAAAAGTGGATTGATGCTATAGGTAAAGATGATCTTAATTGGATGCATGTTTCAGATCTCAATGGATGGAATAATGAAGCTGGGAGATTATATGCGGTGAACGCCATTCCCCACAGTATAATTCTTGATAAAGATGGTGTAATTATTGCTAAAAACTTAAATGGCGATGAATTACGTAAAAAAGTATCCGATCTATTAGACTAGATATTTATTTTATCTTCTGGATTGTAGCTTTGCTAAGAGATGTAAAATTTCTAGATAAAGCCAAATCAAGGTAACTAATAGACCAAAAGCTCCAAACCATTCCATGTATTTAGGAGCCCCTCTTTCTGCACCTTCTTCAATAAAATCAAAATCAAGGACAAGATTAAGAGCAGCAATCACAACTACACCAAAAGAAAATAAAATACCAAAATTAGAATTACTATGTACCAATGGTATATTGATNCCAAAAAAACNTAAAATAAAGCTAATAAGATAGANAAAGAAAATNCCCCCAGTAGCAGCAACAATACCTAGTTTGAAATTTTCTGTAGGTTTAATAATTCCAGAACGATATGCTAACAAAAGCGCTGCCAGCGTACCAAAAGTNAGAAAGACTGCTTGATTAACAATTCCAGGATACATGGTTTCGAAAAATTTAGATATACCACCAAGAGCAAAACCNTCCAACAAAGCATATATTGGTGTTGTATAGGGGGCCAAATGTTGCTTAAATGCTGTGATCAAAGCAACAATAAGGCCACCAAAAATCCCAATAATCATNAACATGGATGTTCTTGGATCNGTNGGAGATAGATTCCATACAAATATTGCTGTTGTCATNAATAGCAAAAGGCATAACGCNGTTTTGTNAACAGTTCCCATAATTGTCATNGTTCCAGTATCAGTTTTAGTATGTCTACCAATAAATGAGTCAGTTCGAAGGACAGGGTTTCCAGATCTTAAAGATAGATGATTGCTCATGAGATATCCATTCTATTTTGTATGATNTTTNCTAAATCATTGATCGATACTCGATCCTGACTCTGATCATCTCTGTTCCTTAGTGTAACGGTATTATTTTCTTTTGATTCATGATCTACAGTGATGCAGAAAGGAGTTCCAGCCTCATCTTGTCTGTAATATCTTTTACCAATTGATCCTTGTTGATCATAAAGTACTTTAAAACTTTTCATTAACTCATCAACAATTTTATGTCCAATCTCAGGTAGCCCATCTTTTTTTACTAATGGACAAACCACAGCTTTTACTGGGGCCAATTTTGGATGAAGTTTCATAACAATNCGGTTATTATCAGAGTCATCCCAATAAGCATCACATAGTATAGTTAATAACATACGATTTAAACCTGCTGAGGTTTCAATTANATATGGAAAATATTTTTCATTCAATANTTGATCTGAATATTGCATATTTTTTCCAGAAAACTCTTGATGNCTTTTTAAATCATAATCAGTACGATTATGAATTCCTTCAACTTCAGACCAACCAAATGGAAATTCATATTCTATATCCCAAGCTTCTTTTGCATAATGGGCTAGTTCATCTTTTCCATGNTCNTGGAAACGTAATCTGTCTTTATTAATTCCTAACTCATCAATATAAAAATTGTACCGCTTATTTTTCCATTCCACCATCGCATCATCATCAGTGCNTGGTTGAACAAAATANTGCATTTCCATTTGNTCAAATTCTCTAGTTCTAAAAATAAAATTTCTTGCAATTATTTCATTACGGAACGCTTTTCCAATTTGNGCAATACCAAATGGNATTTTTTGGCGCATTGCACCCTGTACTAATAAATAATTTACATAGATGCCTTGTGCAGTTTCTGGCCGNAAATAAGCAATATCACTATCAGATTCTATAGGACCAATATTTGTTTTGAACATCAAATTAAATTGCCGTGGATTTGTTAAATTTCCAGTAGTTCCACATTTTNGACATTGGATTTCATTCCATTTNNNATTCAAAAAATCNTCATNAACAAGTTCATCGGCTCGATAACGAGCNTTACACTGCTTACAATCNACNAANGGNTCATTAAATGCATCAACATGNCCAGATGCTTCCCATATTTTTGGGTGCATTAATATTCCGCTATCGAGNCCAANAATATTCTNATGATTTTGAGTCATACATTTCCACCATAATTGAGAAATGTTATTTTTTAACTCAACACCCAANGGACCNTAATCATANACTGCNCCGAACCCTCCATATATTTCAGAACTTTGAAATATAAATCCTCTTCTTTTACANAGTGAAATTATTTTATCTAANGANGATTCAGACATANCTATATTACTTTTTCTTTTTTCTGCGTTTTCTTTTAGTTGGTCCTTTTGCTNNTTTTTCATTAATTAATTCAGTTGCCTGCTCGAGAGTAATCGATTCAGGATCAAAGGAATTATTTAATGAAGCATTTATTTTCCCATCTGAAACATAGGGACCATAACGACCATCTTTAACAATAATTTCTTCTTTACTTTCTGGATGAGAACCTAGAGATCGCAATGTAGNGCTTTTTTTATTTCTATTTGCAAGAAGCTCTANAGCTTTTTCAAGNGTNATATCTAATGGGGTTTCCGACCCTCTTAGTGATGCATTTTGTTTCCCCATTTTTATATATGGTCCGAACCTACCATAATCAGCAAAAATTGGTTCGTTGTGTTCCGGATGATCCCCAATATTTCTTGGCAGAGAAAGTAGCGATAGAGCATATTCAATATTAANATTATCTAAATCAACATTTTTTGGAATAGATTTTCTTGTTTTGGTATCCCCTAATTGAACATAAGGTCCATATGGACCAACCTTTAATAAAATGATTTGACCTGTTTCAGGATCTGCTCCAAGTTCTTTATCTTCTTTTTCTGGGGTTTCATTAAGAATTTCTATTGCCTTTTCAATTGTCATATCTCCTGGAGCTAGAATATCAGGAATATTTCTTCTTACATCTCCCTGTTGAATATAGGGTCCATAATTTCCAACGCGAGCTATAATTGGTTCTTTCTCATCTCCGTTTAATGGGATAATACAAGCTTTAGGAATATCTATCTTTTCATCGAGCATTTTTAATAAGCCAGTTTCTGAATCTGATCCAAAATAGAATTCTTTCATAAAAGGAAGAGAATTCTGNTCCCCTCTTGCAATCGCATCGAGTGCGTCTTCCATCTCTGCGGTAAATTTTATATCAACCAAGGGATTAAAATGATTTTCTAGCAATTGTGTAACCGCAAACGCTAGAAACGTTGGTGTAAGTGATCCTTTATTATTTCGAACATAATCTTTTTGTTGAATTTTATTAATAATTGATGAATAAGTAGAAGGNCTTCCGATTCCATCAGCCTCCATTTCTTTTACGAGACTTGCTTCCGTAAATCTTGCTGGAGGCTTGGTGGTTGATTCATCAATAGATAATCCATCGCATGATAAATGATCATTTTCTTTTAATTCAGGTAATATATTTTCTTTGTTGATATTTGGAACTTTTGGATCATCTCTACTCTCTACATATACCTCCATATATCCTGCAAATAAAATTACCTGCCCACTTGCTCTAAACTCTGTATTTTGATTTTTAATAGTAATACTTGTTTGTTTTAGTTGAGCAGATTTCATCTGGGATGCAATAGTTCTCTTCCAAATCAATTCATACAAATTAGATTCGTCTGTACCCATAGAATCTTTTATTTCTTTAATTGGTTTAAACTTTCTTTCTGCAGGCCTAATCGCTTCGTGGGCTTCCTGTGCATTTTTTACCTTCCCCTTATATTGACGAGGACTATCTGGTAGATAATCTGAACCAAAATCTTTTTTAATTATATCTCTGGATGCGTTAATTGCTTCATCTGAAAGATTTATTGAATCTGTACGCATATATGTAATAAGACCTGCTTCATACAGACGTTGTGCAGTGCCCATAGTTTTACGTGTGCTAAATTTTAATTTTCTTGCAGCTTCCTGTTGTAAAGTACTTGTGGTAAAAGGTGGTTTAGGATTGGAAGTCTTTGGTTTTTCTTCAACACTAGAAACAACCCAAGGGCCTGGATTGATTTCATCAACTAGAGCTTTAGCTTGAGAATGACTTAATGCGATTAATCCATCTTTTTTTAATTCACCACTTTGTTGATCAAAATCTTGGCCCCTTGCAATACGTTTTGAATCCATATTTAATAATTTTGCGTTGAATGCTTCTCTTTTTTCAGTCATTAATTGAGCAGTAAGTCCAAAATAAGTTACCTTTTTAAATTTTGCCCGCCTTCTTTCCCTATCAATAATAATTTTCAAAGCTGCAGATTGCACTCTTCCAGCTGAAAGTGACTGTTTTACAAAATTCATATTTTTCTGTAAAGTTATCCATAGGACTTTAGATATTTTATAACCTACTAATCGATCAATTATCCTACGTGTACGCTGTGCCTCTACAAGATTTTCATCAATATCAACTTTATGTTTCATACCATTATTTACACCAAAATTGGTAATCTCAGTAAATTGAACACGAGATATTTTTGCATTTGGAACTTCAGATGCAATATGTGCTGCAATAGCTTCGCCTTCTCTATCTGGATCAGTTGCCAGAATAATCTCAGGGGCTGATTTTGCTTGAGAAGTTAAAGTTTTAAAAAAGTCCTTTTTATCATCTAGAATAACTAATTCCATTTGAAAGTCATTATCAACATCAACACCTAATGAACCGCGAGGTAAATCTTTTACGTGCCCAACACAAGCAACAACTTCATATTCATCATCTAAATATTTTGAAATAGTCCTCGCTTTAGAGGGAGACTCTACTATAATTACAGATTTTTGGCTCATAATGACGTCGAATTTACATTTTTCATAATTAATGCAAATAAATTTTCATCAAATTATTTTATTTTTCTCGAAAATATGGTTCTTATTTTACACTCTTTAAATATGGAATGATTGAATCAAATGGTGCAGATTGTTGATTTCCGCTGGAAAGATCTTTGATTTGCACACATTGTTCTTCCATTTCTTTTTCACCAAGAATTATTGTAATAGACGCACCTAACTTGTTTGATTCTCTTAATTGAGATTTAATACTTCTTCTTAAAGGGTCAAATTCAATATAATATCCTGCGTTACGTATTTCCCCCAGAATTTTCATCATTGTTGATTTAACTTCATTGCCAAGACCAATAAAATATATTTTTTTTATATTTTTTTCAACTAGTTCATTTTCATCATCCATAGCTAATAATATTCTTTCAAATCCAGTCGCAAAACCAACGGATGGAGTAGGTTTCCCACCAAGAGATTCAACAAGATTATCATATCTTCCACCTCCACAAAGAGCATCTTGTGCCCCAAGTTTACTAGAAACTATTTCAAATGTAGTACGAGTATAATAATCTAATCCACGCACAAGATTTGTATCTAATGTAAAGGGTATATTAAGATCATTTAAATATTGTTGAACTTCATTGAAATGTATTTCATCATCATTAGATAAATATTCTGTAATTATTGGCGCTTTTTTAAGTAATTCAATTTCAGATTTATTTTTTGTATCTAAAATTCGCAATGGATTTGAATTCAAACGATTTTTACTAGATTCTGTTAATTGATCATAATTTGGTTTTAAAAATTCTATCAAGACCTGTCTGTATTTCTTGCGGGTTTCTGATGAGCCTATACTATTTAAATTTAGTGTAATATCTTGGATTCCGAGTTCGGCAAGAATATTATATGCTATTGAAATTATTTCTGCATCTTGTTCAGGATATTTAGAACCTATCGCCTCAATTCCAAATTGTCGAAACTGTCTATAGCGACCTTTTTGAGGTCTTTCNCTTCGGAATAAATNCCCAATATAATAGAGTTTCGATATGGGCGAAATTGAATTCAGATTATTCTGTATATATGATCGCACAACTGAAGCTGTATATTCTGGCTTTAAAGTTAAATCNGTTCCGCCTTGATCAATCCAGCTATACATTTCTTTTGAAACAACATCACTATCTTCACCAACGCTNCNTTTGAATAAATCCGTGTTTTCAAAAATGGGGGTTCGAATTTCACTATACCCTGAACGGCTTAAGTGCTGATGAATATGTGATTCAACATTTTTCCATTTATTGGAAACATTTGGTAAAACATCATATGTGCCTTTTATAGAACGAAACTTCATTTTTATATATTCAATCTATTGAAATTTTCTTTGGATTATAACGAAAATAAAACTAGAAATTAGCCCTTCTAGTAAAAATACCTCCACGTTGCTCTAATTTTAAATCACGTAAAGTTGGTGATTTAACATTTATTTTCAAGTAAAAACCAGATCCATATCCATTTGGTGTCCAGTTAATAGACATTTCCCAACAATGTAAATCACGATAAATTGAAAAATTATGATTTACTAGATCCTTATCTAATAAATTAAAACGAGCATTATATTNCATTCTCCAATTACGTGTTAATTGCAATGAAGTATTCGAAGACATCCAAAATGTTTCGTTAGGATTAATTGGATTGGATTTGTTTATACTATAACTAAAACTTAAAGATGTAGACCATAGTTTTCCTGTTGATGATTTTCTATTATTTACATTTGATCGATTACTAATATTTGGTTCATCAAGGATGTAAGAATTCGCAGTACTATCTTCTTCAATATCCTTCTNCGTCTTTGTNCCAATTCTATTACCTTGGAAACGNAATCCTGTTGATAGGCGNGCATTAATTAGGCGGGGTATAGGAATTCCATTTTCGTTTATATTGATAGAATTTATCCTTTGACCCGTTTCATTATTGAANTCATAGAAATCATGTGATAATCTTAAATCAAGATTCATTNTTTTTGCGATTTTTGCTCGNACTGAAGATGAAAGATTTGCTAATGGAAATTTATCATTTGCAAAATTATAACTTGTATTCATCCGCCATGAGAATAATTCTACCTTTTTTTCCTTTCCATCATCNATNGTTTTTGCTTGGAATATATTATTTAATGAAAACGTCATCGCTTGTCTTTCTTGTCTTGGCGTTGATCCAGCAGGTGTACCAGAAAAACGATCAAAAAAAGCAGATTCACCATTATNATNAGTGTACTCTTGAAAATAACCTAAATCTTTACCAAATAATTCTTTTGTGTAATCTGGTGAATATGAATAACCAATNGAGGGAGATGCAACATGTCGTATTGAATGTATCTTTCCTATTTTAATCGGGAACATACCATATACCTTTGTATTCATATTTAGATTAAATGAAGAAAAAATAGTTCTAGCTGCAAAACCATATTTTTCTATTGATTNAATTTGCCCATTAGAACTATCTAATAAGGAATAGGTTCGATCTACCCAATCTGACTTGAATTGAATACTTGGATTTAAAGAAATATACTTAAATAGTTTTTGAGGCGCATTAANAGACATATTATGTGTTATTAATGATGTTGTTTTTGTCCTAATTGAATCATCCCACATATATTCTGATGTACTATCATCAATCAAGCTTTCAACTGANTCATAATAATTTTTCATTTTGTTGTTTAGATTTGCTGAGTAATTCCATGAAATATTATGATNCCACTTTTTATCAATAGCATTAGTTTTAAATAATTTACTTTGCCCATGACGAAATGACATTTTTGGTAATGTGTTAGTTGTAATTGTAAGTTGCTTTCCTAAAGTGGTAGGTGATTGGTAAAATATATCATTATGATCTATCTTNTTATCCACCATTAAATCTTTTTTTGAAGATAAATTTATACTCAGCGAATTATTTGTTTTTTTCCATCGTTTACTATATGTAGCNTTTGAAACGGCCTGTTGATTTAATCTGCGTTCGATATCAATNCCAGTACGTTTATTATAATCACCACTACTATAATANTGACCATTAACTCGAAATGTTTGATCATTACGCATAACTTGATTATGATTCCACCTAAATACATAATCACTTTTTACATTATCAGATAATTTTAATAAGTCTCGATCCTGCGCAGAAACGCTAGAAGAAAAGTGTTGTTTTGTTTCAAGATGTATNCCTCCTGAAAATGCATATCTTTTCCTATAGTTATTTGTAAGTCTAATAGTTAATCCTTGTCGATCAGCTAAACTTGTGGTCAATTTTGTATCCCAAAATTCATTTGGAGCCCAGTAGTAACCTAGNCCATCAATAAATTGCCCCCGATAATTGCTTTCACCATAACCAGGCATAATCCATCCTGACTGCCTCCGTCCACCCTTATGAGGGAAAATACCAAATGGTAATCCAATAATAGGTATATTATTTATATAAAAGGTGATCGGTTTTGCAATTACCTTATCATCATTTATCATTTTCATTTTATTACTTGCAAAATGAAAATGAGGATTATCAAGATCACATGTAGTATATGTACTATTATCAATAAAAATAGTTTCTTTATCTTGATTTCTTATTTGGCTTCCAGTATAGAATCCATCTTCTGCGCTAGTACGGCCCCTTATAACACTTCCTTTTTTGGNTGATAAATTATAAATCATTTCATTGCCGACCATTGGATCACGACCATCTTCTATTATGGTTGGATTTTTAACTTTAAAAGTTGAGTCCACATTACTTTNAGCTTTTGCTTCCAATATATTTGTTACCCAATTAACATTTATATAACCGGCATCTAAATTCATATTGGTATAGTCTATTTTTGCATCGCCATGTAGATCAGTTTCTTCTTNATTAACGTTGTATTTAATTATTTCCGATGAATATAGTATTGGACCCTCAATATTTGACGATATGGTATCAGGTTTATATTCTCCTCTTGAACCACCAGAAATAATAATTTTATCAATATCATTTTCATAAAACTGCATAACAATTGTATCACCTGATGCAATATTTTCCCCTTGATATATAGAGTCNTCAAANATATGATACTGTGTTGTTGCCATTCCTTCAACTTGCAGGGAGTCTAGTTCNCCTTCATAAAAGAATCCTTTTAGGCTNTTCCCAGATAAATCATTTACAAAATCTAATTTTAATTGATTGTCTCCATTTGTTGGAGGTGTTTTTTGTTTTTTTATTCCTTGAGTATAAGTTTTTACATTGGCTTTAGATGGTATGTAAATATTATCCAATNCATCTTCCTTGTATTTTAATACTATCTTACTACCTGAAATGGTTTGTTTATTTTCTCTAATTTGAGGGTTTATTGTTAGTGAAGTTGATTGTTCTTTTTGCTTATATATTGCTTTACCACACGTTGCAGTTCTNCCTTCTTCACTGATTGAGACATTACCNTCTGCAGTATATGAAANTGCATCTTGATNTTTTTGTTTAGCATAATAAACCGAATGAGAAGTAATGATTTGGTTGTTTTGTTTTAGTTCTGAATTTCCATGAGTAATTCCGCTATCTATATCGGAATAATATGTAATTGTATCTGATGTTAATTCATAATCATTATCCCAAATACGCGAATTACCAAATCCATATAGAATATTATTTGGAGAATCAAAATGTAGCGAATCACAAACTAAAGACCTGTTTTCATCAACTACCTTTACTTCACCAATCATTGAACTTTGGCCGTTTTTTTCAATATTGAAGGCTTTTTCGCAATTGATAATCATTGNCCCTTTTTCAAAAATTACATTTCCATAAAGATATTGNATNGATTGACCATTAACTATATCATTTTCCAGTATATCCGCTCTTATTAATCTAAGTTTTTCATCCGCAAGCAATGATAATGGTANAATTAAGATTATGATAAAATATGAAAACATTATGTATTATATCTTTCAGGCCAATTCTTAATTAATNNTTCACGAATATAATTCTCATAACCTGAGTTTGTTGGTTGATAAAANGTTTCTTGTATTCCNCTTGGGAAATAATTTTCTTTTACAAANTTATCACTATAATTATGTGGGTATTTGTANTCTTTTCCATAGTTTTCTTNTTTCATAAGATTTGTTNTTGCATTACGTAAATGTAATGGTATATCNGGAGTTCCATTTTTTCTTACTTTTTNTTGNGCTTNATTTATTGCTANATATGATGCATTTGATTTAGGNGCACTTGCTAAGTATGCCGTTATCTGAGANAGAATAATTGCAGATTCTGGCATTCCAATAATATTAGTTGCTTGAAAACCNGCAACNGCTATTTGTAAGGCCTGAGGATCAGCNTTGCCAATATCTTCAGAAGCTAAAATAATTAATCTTCTTAAAATAAATTCAGGTTTTTCCCCNCCTTCTAACATAACTGCCATCCAATAAATAGCCGCATCTGGATCGCTNCCNCGAANGGATTTAATNAACGCACTAATAGTATCNTAATGATAGTCGCTATTTTTATCATATAATTGAGTTTTTGATTGNAATGCTTCATCTATAATCTTATCTGTAATCGAATTATTTTCATCACTCATATTTAAAGCAATTTCAAAAGCGTTNAGCATTTTTCTTGCATCACCACCACAATATTGAATTAGTTTTTTTTGAACAGTTTTATCAACAACAATATTTTTTTGTGATAATATGATATCTGACTTTATACTGTGATTNAGAATNATTTGTAAAGCATCATTATTTAATGGTTTTAGTTTTAACGTTTTGCAGCGCGATAGAAGAGGGTTAATAACNTCAAAAGATGGATTTTCCGTTGTTGCACCAATTAAAATTATCAGTCCTTCTTCAACAGCATGAAGTAAAGCATCTTGTTGGGATTTACTAAAACGGTGNATTTCATCAATAAATANAATGNTNNNAATTCCATTATCATTATTTGCTTGAGCTTTATCAATAATATTTCGCAAATCTTTTACCCCACTTGAAATTGCAGATATTTCATATATTATTGATTCTGAAGATTTTGCGATAATACGAGCAAGCGTAGTCTTTCCAGAACCAGGGGGACCCCATAGAATCATTGAATAATATTTATTTTTAGAGATCATTTGGTTGATAATTTTATTTGGACCAATTATATGATCTTGTCCAATAAAATTAGCAATTGTAATTGGTCTTACACGCTCTGCAAGAGGCGGAAGGTTTTTATTGAATAATGAATCAGTTGTTGTCATAAAAATGCAATTTATCCTGTCAATAGGATTTTAACAAAGTTTTACATTGATAATGAAATCATTATAATTTTTGATTTAATTGCAATAAAATTGATCAATTAAAAATGANAAAGTCAATTTTAACAACACATTTATTNATCTTTTTANNANTAATTGGATGTAATAATAAGGAAATAATTATGGAAAANGGATTGATCATAGAAGATATGTTAATTGGAGAAGGAANNGTTNCTGAACAATANAGTATCCTAACTGTACATTATACNGGTAGATTAAAAAGCGGAAAATATTTNGACTCTACCAATGAAATTGGCAGGGAGCCCNTCCGATTTACTTTGGGGGCTGGTCAGGTAATTAAAGGATGGGATCAGGGATTAATTGGAATGAAAGTGGGGGGGGAAAGAAAATTAATCGTACCACCNAGCTTAGGATATGGAGATCAAGATATGGGAATTATACCTCCAAATTCAACTTTAATATTTGTTGTTGAATTAATTGAAATAGAATAGTTATCTTGATATATCAATAATCCATAGCAATTATTGAATCATAATGGTAGCTAAAAATAATCACGCTGATCATAGGACATATACACTTACATATCAATTTTTGGTAGGGTTTAAANTTCTCTTTGGCAGGAAGATTCTTCGNCATAAACAATGGGAAATGGATCATGTTACAAATTACCTATCTGANAATATTAATGGAGGCATGATATTGGATATTGGTTGNAGCACAGGTCATTTAACACAATGCTTATCNAATAGATTTGGNCCTGATCGAGTTGCTGGCGCTGATATAAGTATAAACTCTGTAAAAAGAAATAGAGANTTATATGATGGTATTAATTTTCATCATATACACAATGGTTTTTANAATGATCATGAAGNAAGATATTCAGCTATAACGCTTATGCATGTTTTAGAGCATATTGTAGAACCANTAGAATTTCTNAATGAAGTTACTAAGCTACTTGATAATAATGGAATTTTAGTTATAAGTGTTCCACAGGAAAGAATTCGNGGAGACCTTGCTGTTTTTGAAAATATATTTAATATTGCTAGAGGTAAGTTCCAAAATGTTCATTTGCGCAATTATACATTTAAATCTTTATCTAATGAATTAGACTCTGCAGGATTATACGTTCAAGACTTTAAATATAATAGTTTGTTACGAAAAAAGTCTAATGATGTTGGACTTATGAATCATTCATTAATTATGTATACAAAAAAAACGATCAATTAATTTGAGCCACCGAGGTGATTCGAACACCCGACCCCCACTTTACGAAAGTGACGCTCTACCAACTGAGCTACGGTGGCAATTACTTACTAAAAATACAAATCTGTTATATTTAATTCAAATCTGAATTAGCATTAGTATGTTGATAATATTTTGCAGTTCTATAAGCACCATAAATTTCACCTGAGTAAAATATGAGTGTTATAACACTAAATAAGTTTCCTTTAATTATTTTTTTTTCTTGAAAAGAACTATAGGCAGCTGTACCTGAAATAGCAANCATCCACATCCCCATTAATCCATCCNTAAATCTGCCTGCATAGATTCNTCCAGAACCAGGCAATATCATAGATAATCCCGCTGCAATTAGGGAGGATTTAGTTGAGTTNTTTTTTGTATTAGTTATTTGCAAGGGATCAATCAAACGGTAATCTGGATAATGAAATTCACCATTCATATCATAATGATATTCTAGGGCAAAAGGGCTACATCGAACAATTCTATCAGCGGTAATAGCTAACCCAACAAATGGCCCATGTTCACTTATAGCCANCCCTCCGTAGTTACTACAGCTTGGGTAAAATTGNCATGATAATAAAACCGAATTATANGATAAACGTTGCCANGCNGATATAGGTAGGATTGTAGCTTTTTCAAGAATANTTGATGTTGNAGAGCGTAATAATGTATCAGCTGGNTATTTNTCCTGTGAAATACCCAGGTTCATAATTAAAAAAACTATTAATAATAAACTTCTCATAAGTTATAAATTTTCATTATTGCTAATTATTAAAGTAGAATTAATTATGAAAATTAACTTGAATTTTTTCCTCAATACAGTCAATTTGNGNTCATCATGNTAGNAAGATTTATATATTTATTTTTTNTTGTCTTNGCAGTAAATGTATATAGTCAAGCAAGCTTATTCATACTGCATACAAACAATACAAATGGNGCTTTAGAGAATTGTTACTGTCCTGACCATCCACTAGGNTCTATTGAAAAGAGNTCATTGTATATCNANGATTTTATTAATTCAAACCCTAGAACTNTTGTNTTNGATGCTGGGGATTTTTTTACGATGTCAAAAAANCTCCTTAAAGATAGTTTAGTATGTGAAGCATATGCAACAATACCATACGATGGAATTTTGCTAGGNGATCAAGAGTTAACTCGTGATGNAAAATTTCTAAATANTGTTTTACCAAAGCTTGAATCATCAATTATACTATCTAATCTTGAGGNACCATCTCTTTCTTTTGTAAGAAAGTATAAGGTNATTAAGCGTGGCGGTCTAAGTATAGGNGTTATTGGAATATTAGGTGGTAATGCAATGAAGTATTACCCTAAGNATATTANAGATTCAATTGTATTAANTGANCCAGNTTCAACGGTTAACGAGATAGTAAAAAGGATTAGACCTCGAACAGATGTAATTATTTTACTTAGNCATCAAGGATTTGATCAAGATCAAGTTTTGGCCAAGTCGCTTAAAGGAGTNAATNTTATNTTAGGAGCACATAGTCAGACTGTTCCCAAAGAANCTGTCATTATAAATGATATCCTNATTAGTCANGCNGGAAGAGAGGGCTATTATGTTGGTCTTATTGAATTAAAACTAAACAAATATAAAAAGATTGAAGAGCATATAATGTCAACGATTTCAATGACTCAGGATATGCCAGATCATCCAAGAATAATGGAATTAATTAAATACTTTGAAGATACAACNGGTTTAATAAANCGAAAAAAACTACAGGNNTTAGATGGAAAAAATAATTGAATATTTTGCTNCAAATCCAGTGCATTTAGCNATAGCATTGGTCTTGGCCTTTATNNTNTTATTTAGTTTNGTCAAAAAATTACTCAAACTTGGTTTNGTCATTATTGCAATTCTTATTATATATATAGCATATNTAGTNTATACGGGGCAAGAGTTTGACCCAGGANAATTTGATGAAGTTGGTCAGAAGGCAAAAGAGATTATTAATGAAAGTAAGGAATCAATAGAAAAAACTATTGATAAAAAGAAAAAAGAAGCAGTTGATAGCGTGCTTGAAGGAACTTAAAGCTTTGCTTGCGNTTCTCTTAAACGAGAAGAAATTATTTTTAATATCCCATTCATAATTTCAAAATTACTACTCATTAATTCATAAAATGCATCTTGAGATATTTTTAGCAAGGTAGTCTCTAAGCTTGTCGTTAGATCTGCAGACCTTGGTTCTTGATCTAATAAAGCCATGTCTCCAACAAAAGCACCTTTTTCTAATTCAACAAGAGTGTGATCTCCTTTGTGAACTTTAACTTTGCCATTTGCGATAATATACATACAGTCGCCATAATCACCTTCTTTACATAAAGAGGTATCAGTTTGATACTCTTCTTCTTCAGCAATTTGAGCTACTCTAATTAATTCTTGACTAGGTATTGATGCAAATAGATCAACACTTTTAAGAATCATTGCTTTTTCTAATGTTGAATACATTGTTAACTGGTTGGAATCTAGCAAATAATCATTTATTGGCCACGTATTCAAAGAATCCGGGCTTTCTTTTGAATGCCGAGTAATTATGTCTTTTATAATAAAACTTTCCGGCAAATTACTCCAGTTAGCCTTTCCAAGAATTTCCTGATTATTTGTTCGGAAAGCATAATCTAATGTCAAGGCTACTTTTAATTCTTGAATTGTACCAATATAATATCCTAGAAATTGATTTATATCTGTAGTTAATTCGTCAAAATGGTTTTTTGCAACTTTACACTTATCTTCTATTGAAATATCATCAATTAGAGAATTAACAATTTTCCTTTCTTCTTGTGAAAAAATATTTTCAAAAAATTCTAANACATAAGGTAGTTTATCTTCTTCATTATTTAAAACATACTGAATGTATGTTTCAATAGGGGTTTGAGGCTTATCTAGTATACCGAGTTTCATTATAACAGGAATTAATTTTCTAACTTCATCTTGGAGTAAATAACGAAGTAATTGATTCTTTTCATTTTCTTCTATTTGTGAAAGTGCTATTATTTTTTCATAAGCATATNTTGATGTTTTAATTAATTCTTNTTTNGTAATTGCAATTTGTTTTTCATCTAAAGGGAGTTCTCTTGCAATATGAATTAANGAATCGACAGCTACAGCTTGTATAGGAGGAANTTTTGGGCTAATAACTGATAGTAGCATATCNATTGAATCTTTTGTTGGATATTTTTTAATAGTTCGAATGACACCAATTACCAATGATTTTTCTACATTTTGATTTTGAGCATTCTCGATTAATAATTTAACAACCTCATTTTCATCATAGACTTGCAGTGCAGATCTAGCCGGCATTGCAGATCTAGGATATGATAAACATTGAATTATATGTGGAAGGAGCACTAATGAAGCTCTTGATTCTGCTACTGATAAAGCAGCATTGCGAACCTTGGAAGATTCTTCATTTAAATATTTGATTAGTTTTTCATTGGGTAATATTTCATTATCATTTTTCATTTGTTTTATTATAAGTGAACAAATATTCTCATCATTTGAATTGAACGCACTTAATAGCAAGTCTTTTTCTTTATTTGATGAATCTGGATCTATATTTCTAATGGCAGCAGCAGCAATTAGTTGCTTTTCTTTATCCTCAGCATCAATACGATCCATAATAATGGGCAATGCGTCTGTTAATTTTCTTTTTCCTGCTATTTCTATTGATTCTATTTCAAGATCTGATTCATTATTAATTAGAGAGATTATTTTTTGATCACTTATAATATTTTCATCATCAAAAGATATATTTAGTATTTCTTTTTTTACTATCATACTGCCATCATTCAACAGCCTGTTTAATGAATCCTTCCATGGTGTAAGAGGAATATCTTTTATCATTTCTAATGCTAAAACTTGTTGGCTTTCATCATCATTATTTAATGCCAGATTAATAGTTTTAACCATTGCTTCATCTTGAATATCTAAGGTTAATTCTTCAAAGTTTAACTCTCTTTTTTCGATTGCTGATTGAAGTTCTTTAATATATAATTTTTTTAGCCTAAAGGATCTTTTAATCCAGTAAATAGCAATCAATATAATTGATATACTGAGATAGTGTATTGGTACATTAAACATTGTAATTGAAAGAAAAATTAATATACCCGAGACACCTTCAAGGCCTGCGCGTATCGAACCTTCGATCACAGGTTTCAAACGGTTTTTGATTGTTCTTTTTACTGGTATCCATAATAATTGAATAGAGGCATTATGAAATGTAAATCTAAAAACCTGATCAGAAAATTTTGATATATACACAGCTGCTAATACAGGTGACATGAGAAATCCCGCAGCTCCAGCCATAAATAATGTTGGGAGAATTAATATGGCTACAATAATTCCAAATCGCGATAAAAGCCTGCTTGTAATAAAAAGCTGTATTATCATTGTTGCAACACCCGTGACTGCATAATATTGTCCAAAAAAGTTGACAAGATCATCTTGATTAGGGAATGAAGCTACTGCTGTAATCTTAAATTGATAATCTACAACTCGCGAAGCTACTGCAGCTAAACCAATAATAATTGCAAGAGACTTTAAATATGGTGTAAAAGATTTCCCTGTATTTTTATGGACATCTTTCTTTGAAGTTTGATGTTTTTGTTCATTAAGATTTCTATAAGGCCTAATTAAATTTGCCATTAGTATTACAATAATTATAAAACTCATAGTAACGAAAAGTAGATTTTCTGATCCGAAAACTGATACAAACTGACTTATACTTGATCCGATAATAATTGCAGCTAATGCTCCTCCTGCACCAAGTAATCCGAATAATCGTTTTGCTTGTCTTGGATCAAATACTTGTGATGCAATTAACCAAAATTGTGTAATTATAATTGCATCAATAACATCTTTCCATACATACAGAAATGGAATTACCCATCCTTCAAGATGTTTTTGAATTGCTAAAAGAGTGGCAATAAAAATTATTCCTGTTCCAGTTACAATTGTGCTGAGATCTCTATTTTTTGATAATCGACTATAAATTTCTATTACTATAGAAAGTACAATCGCAATAGCAAGAAACATTAGAGGTAGATATTTTTTATCTACCATATTAAGAAAATATGCATCTCTTGCTGCAGTGCCAGTTATGCTAANTGCTACATATGCAAAAAAATNGAAAAAGAGAATTAGGGTTGGAANCCCTTCNCCCTGNTTTATTTTAAATAATTTTTTTAACAATGTGAGTTTNCTTTATTTTATACTTTACAATAGGATATTGATTAGTTGAATAATTAATCATTAATGCCAATATAGNAAATTATTAGAACTTTGAAAAAATAATCACAGTATTTATCAAATGATATATTTTATAGATAATATGGAATTATAAATAAATTGGATTAAAATTTGCTATTATAATGGATGTTTTATGTTTGAAAAAGATATATTAAAAAATAAAGTTGTTNTAATAACTGGAGGAGGAACNGGNCTTGGAAAATCTATGGCAATGCGTTTTGCAGAACTAGGNGCTAGCCTAGTTATTGCAAGTAGAAGAAAAGAAGTNATTTCAGAAGCNNNATCCCAAATNAAAGANATTGGGGCAGAGGNGCTTGGATTACAATGTGATGTGCGAGATACNGATCAAGTAAACTCCATGGTTAGNGACACATTAAATCAGTTTNATAAAATTGATATTTTAATAAATAATGCTGCNGGTAATTTTATTTCACCGACAGAAATGTTATCACCNGGAGGATTCAAAGCAGTTGTTGATATTGTTCTTATGGGAACATTTAACTGTACACTTGCTGTTGGTAAAGAGATGATTAAGCAAAAAAATGGAAATATATTAAATATTGTCACTACGTATGCTTGGACAGGATCTGGATATGTTGTCCCCTCCGCTTCTGCAAAAGCAGGGGTATTAGCAATGACAAGATCTCTCGCTGTTGAGTGGGCGAAATATAATATTCGTACAAATGCAATAGCGCCAGGTCCGTTTATGACTGAGGGAGCCTGGAAGAGATTGGCTCCACCTGGGTTAAACATGAAAAAGAAATTAAAAGATAGAATTCCTTTGAAACGATTTGGAGAACATTCAGAGTTAGCTAATCTTGCTACTTACTTAATTAGTGATCAGTCAGGATATATCAATGGAGAAGTAGTTACGATAGATGGAGGAGAATGGTTAAAAGGAGCAGGGCAATTTAATGATTTAGAAAAACTACCTAAAACNTTGTGGAAAACGATGCAAGCATTGCGAAAACGATCAAAAAAGTAATTAATTAAGTAATGCNGCCCCAAANACACCAGCTGAATCACCNAATTTATTTGAAACTATTGGAGTATCANTTTTATTACTAAATATNTTTTTTTGTACCGATAATATACCTTCGCTATAAAGAAAATTAATGTTTGAAAGNCCGCCTCCNAATACAACGACATCTGGATCAATTATATTTATTACATTTGAAAGAGCAATNCCAAAGTTTGAAAGAAACTCATTTTTCCATTTAGTATAATTGTCATTTGGACGATTATCGTATAATTCAATAATTTTTTTTAAGGGTAAAAATTCATTTGAATTTTTTTCCCATTCTTTTTCTAAAGAGGGGCCACTTAAATATGTTTCTACACATCCTTTTTTATTACAATAACAGTCCCTACCATTTGGGTATAATACTTGATGTCCCCACTCGCCAGCAATAAATAATCTTCCATGATGGATTTTGCGATTTAATACTAAACCGCCTCCAACTCCTGTCCCCATTATTACTCCAAAAACAATTTCATAATTTTTTCCAGATCCCAATAATGCTTCAGCCATAGCGAAACAATTAGCATCATTATCTATTGCAATAGAACATTTTAATTCACTTTCAAGGTCTTCTTTAATTGGTTTTCCAATTAAACAAACTGTATTACTATTTTTTAAAATACCTGTTTTTATATCTAAAGCGCCTGGTGTACATATACCTATTTGACAGTCTTTAATAGATATTGATTTAATATTNTTAATTAATTTTACAATTCTATGGATAATAGATTCATAACCTTCTTCTTGTTTCGTATGAATACGTTTGCGTTCAATAATTTTATTATCTGATGATAATAAAACTCCTTCAATCTTTGTTCCACCTAGATCTATACCAATACGATTCATAATTATTACTTTTCAATCAAATGTATAATATCTTTGAATTCAGACAATACCATTGATGTTGCTCCCCACACTTGATGATTATTTAAACTAAAATATGGGATATTTAAGTTTTTACCTTTTATTTGACGATATGTAATTAATTTATCATTATTAATTAATTCTAGGATATTCACAGAAAATATATCAGCAACTTCCGTTGAATCTAACTTAATTAAAGGCTTTTTCGATATAAACCCAATAAATGGTGTCATCATAAATCCCGTAACCGGTATAAATAAAGGAGTTATGTTGCCAAGTATTGATATTTCATTTTTATTTACACCAATTTCTTCTTCTGTCTCCCTCAAAGCTGTTTCTAATAGTGTTTCACCTCTTTCTTTTGAACCGCCGGGCAAAGAAATTTGACCTTTATGATATTTTAGATTTTCTGTTCTTTTTGTTAAGTAAAAGAAAATTTGATTATCATTAGGATATAATAACAAGAGTACGGCGGCAGGCTTAGCCTTATTAATTGTAAAAGGAAATTTTATTTTTTCACGGTAATTAACTTTCATCTTTTTATGAGAATCTCTGCCTGGCAGATTAGTATTGATTCTTTTTTTAAGATGGAGAATTAACTGATCAAATTCCACCATATAATATTATTACTTAATTAATGAATTATATTTTCTGAAATAATATGATTTACCATTTAACAGAATGACGTGTTCCCATTCCAGGGCCTAGATATATCGCATTTAAGAGCACACGTTCGCTTGCTTTAAAATATCCTCTAAAATGTGGCTCTGTAGCNAATANTATTATTTGTCCTTTTCCATGATATTCTTGAGTTACCCATGCAGATTCTGCGATACGTGATTTTGCTTCAGGCCACAATAGTCCACCTAATCTGATATTTTTTTCATCAGCCAANCGACCAGCNACATTAATTGGTTTTTTTGCCATAAATACATTTCCAGTATTATATAAAACCGGTATGAATTCNCCGCAACCAACAGTAAGCCAATGTTCTTTATCCATATTTACTTTTAAAATAGCACCTTGTGGACGAAACTTTCTTCCTAATTGATCCAATTCTTTAATTTTATCAATANTNTTATCAGTTTCTTTTATTTCGTCAGATGTATAAATATTTCCACCTTCCCATAGTGCGATACTATCAATAGAAAAATTTTCAGCTTCTTTTAAAATAGATAGATCATTATTATAGGAGACTAGTTTATCTAATACTTGCCGTCTTAATCTAACAGAGCTAATGCTTACTGATGAATCAGACAAAAATGCAGCACTATTACTATAGCTGATTAATGTACCACCANCATCTATCCAATTTNTTAATTTNTTNATACCATTATCTCCAAGTNCTTTTTTCATACTACTACCATTNGGAAGAATAAGNACATTGTATTTGCTAAGATCTTGCCANCCAAAATTCATTGCATTAATTAATGATGCTCTACTTTTCATTTTATAATCTATTAAATGCCATGTAGCTCCNAAGCTATAAGTNCTAGTTGGGGCCCCGGAGACNATTGCGATTCTGGGTTCTATTAACATGTTAAAATTACTACTTCCAAGATCTGGACCATCTGTTGCNAGGGCTGTATTTATCGAAAAAATATCAACCCCATATTTTGAAGCTAATTCTTTTAACAGTCCAACTTTCATTTTTTTATTNGAATTATTTCTAATAACTATACTTCCTCTAGGAAAATATTCTCCTTCAACATTAAAANCTTCTTTAGCGCACCATGCCTTAATTTTNTTTTCTAATAATCTTCCAACTAAATGATAAAATTGATCATCATCACTTTTTATTGCCCACCCATACTTTGGATTTTTCCCTATAAGTTTTCCTTCACTTAAAATAGCTTGAAANGGTTCCAGTGATACTTTTGGCATAACTTCAGTGTAATAACTATCTGTTCCATATGCATGAGAAAGTGACCATGCAGTAACATCATAAAGTGTAGAACCCTGATTTTTTAAAAGTTTTTTTCGTTCTNTTTCCATGCTTTTCGTACCTAATCTTATATCAAATGATAAAATGTTTTTGATTAGAGTATTNAAAGGTTGGTTTAATGGAATAATTAATGATCCAGCAGGAATATTTTGTCTCGTCACAGTTTTGCCACTACTGTTAATTGCTTTAGGTAGCTTAAGATCATTTTTATTCGTATAAACTTCAATAGTTTGTCGTTTAATTGTTTCACCTAGTTCATTTAATCTTGTCTGGTTTGNGTTAGATGAAAATACAAATGCTTTACCTGTATTTTTAGTTGAGACGGCTTTTTTTCTATTATTATAGTAATCTTTTAGAAGTTCTTCTTTTTGGCTTGCAATTGTTTGAAGATTTGCCATAGAACTAATGAATTGATGATGTATAGTTTCTCTATATGTTGTAATTGTCCCATCTTCTTTTTTTACAATAGATCCATCTGCTCCAGATTGCTCATATAAAATACCTACTAANCCNATATATATTCCCCACGAGCTACCATATCCAGGATAAACTTCCTCATTCCAATCTCCAGTATAATAGCTCCATCCATATTCATCAAATGCTGCAGCTTGATCTTGNGCNATTTTATCCCACCATTTAAAAATAGTTTTTGGCATATAGGGATTNAATGGCGCTCTNGGNGGATTAAATAAGTANGTGTCCATTGCCCCCATNTCATGAGAGTCAACAAGAAATTGCGGATTCCATTCTAAAATTGCAGAAACNTTNCCTTTTGTTTCAGGGTGTACAGTAGCAAACCAATCGCGATTAAGATCAAATAAGTAATGATTNCCTCTACCATATGGCCAAAAACCTGAATGATCTAAACTACTAGCATCTGAGTTAACTATTTCTCCCCTCCATTGTAATAATTGCTGAAGATATCGTTCGCGGCCATCAGGATTTTCAGTTGGGTCAATACTAATTACTAATTCCTTCAGGATATTTTTAGTAGTTGGATCAGTTCCTGCTGCTAATTGGTATGCTAATTGTACTGCAGCATCAGTACTTGATATTTCATCTCCATGGATAGAATATGCCATCCATGCAACTGCTGGTGTATTTTTAATAATTTTACTAGCAGATTGGGAATTATTTAATTTTCTTGGATCGGCTAACAACGAAATAGATTTTTTAATATTTTCTATATTAGCCATATTTTTTTTACTAGATATCATAAGATATATTAAAGGCTTTCCTTCATAGGTATAGCCATATTCAGTAAGAGTTATATTATCTAATAGTTTTTCTAAATAATTAAAGTAATTAATTACTTCATAATGATGAACAGGTCTAGAACCAAGAGCGAAACCTAAAAATTCATTAGGTGGCTGAACATTTGGGTGATAGCTATCTGCTTTGAAAAACGGAACATTATAATTACCCAACCCATGAGCAGATTCATTTTTATAAGATTGAGCAACAGATAAAGATAAAATCATTATAGAAATAAGAAATGATTTCTTTGGAACTAATAACATCACATCCTCCTCAATTATTATTTGGAAGTTGTTATGCTATTCTAAATTATAAAAGGAAATTGTTATTCTAACTATTAGATCTAGATCAGCAATTTTTACCTTTGCTGAATAATTAATTAAATTATTTATTATTTATAATTGTAAAGAGAAACCAAAAGAAATATAGCTGTCTTCTTTTTTATATCCAGGAGGAGGATTACTATTTAGGTTGTAATTATATTGTATACTTAATGAAACGCCAGGTATAACTGTATCTACATATATTGAAAAGATATTTTCAATTAAATATGAATCAAATTTATATGTAGGTTTATAGAAAAATTGTTCTTCTATCTTAACGCCCTCCATAGGCGATAGTTTTTGTTTTGGTCTAAATGAATGTCTGAAAAATGAATTTTCTTTATATCCAGTATATTTTTCAATTTCCCATAATCCAGCATAGCTAANNGANAAACCTTTCCCNAANCGTACTTTTCCACCNANCCCAGGGTTAATCCGATAATCCAAAGCTGTTGTNGAATCAAATGTCCANTGAAAGATTAAAAAAGGAGAAAATTTTTGATTTGCATTAAGATCTGTTTTTAANACCAAGTTTGCATNATTAGTATATAAATACCCTTCATAGATTGATTTGCTATTGCTTAAGTAAATAGAAAATTCAGTATCAGGAAGGTTGATTGANCCTTTGTTNATATCTCCAATAATTGAATAAAACCATGATACATCATAATANGCATAATTATAGTTACCACCATAGTTATAATATGATGCACTAACTTGATTTGTTACCTCAGAAGCATATACTGTTGAACAAATAAGTATATATATTGATATTGTTTTAATTTTGTCCCACATACTATTTAAACAGTAGAATGTACTAATAAAGAAATATAAAGTAAAAAAAAACAGGGTAAAAAGTATTTACCCTGTTTTTTTGATAAGCAATTATAAAAATATTAAATCAAATTATGGCTTATCCCTTGGATCTGTTTCACCAGGATCCCCCTTTTTTCCAGAATCTTTAGAACCTGGTTCGGGTCTAGCTGATCCTGCAGCGGACGATCCAGAAGCTTTTTTAGAAGATCTACTAAATAGTCTTCCAAGCAAACCTTTTTTGGCTTTTTTACCTGCTTTTGGTGCAGGAGCGGTTGTGCCGCTCATTCTAGAGCTATTTCCAGAAGGAGTTGCTTTACCACCACCAGCGCCACCTTTTTTCGATGCACTACTACCAGACCCTGGTGCAGTATCATCGTTTTTAAGCCTAGCTGCACTGCCATCAGGAGAACTTTTCTTTTGTTCTTTCTTTACTGAGACTTTTTCGTCATTAGAACCTTTTTTTATACCACTAGCATCCTGAGCATATACGAAACTGAACAAGAGGCTCAAAACGAAGATTCGAGAAATGAAATTATTCATATTCCCTCCTTTTATTATGTTTGTTATTCCCTTTCTTACGCAAATAATATACATTTAAATTAATTATTTACCCTTAATCACGAGGTTTATTTACCATTGTAAAAGCAAACATATTATCATTATCTTGAAAAGGCAATACATTAAAAATAGATATGATCTAGATCACATTCTTAAAAAATCTATAATACGGCTTGTTTCACTCTATTTAAACTTTTTAATAGATGATCTAGTTTTTCTAATGGCCATTGACTAGCAGCATCTGATTTCGCATTATTTGGATCATCATGCACTTCCATAAATACGCCATTACAACCAGCAGCTACTGCAGCCTTAGCCAAAGTTGGAATAAATTCTCTTGCTCCACCAGTTGTTTTTCCTAGGCCCCCTGGACGCTGAACACTATGCGTAGCATCAAAAATTACTGGTACACCAAAATCTTGCATAATAGGAATTGAAGTCATATCTGAAACCAGACTATTATAACCAAATGAAGATCCTCGTTCAGTAAGTAATAATTTATCTCCATTGGCTTCAGCAACTTTTTCAATAATATTACTTACATCCCATGGGGCCATAAATTGACCTTTTTTTACATTAATAGTTTTGCAGGTTTTTACTGCTGCATTTATTATATCGCTTTGACGACAAAGGAAAGCAGGTATTTGAATAATATCAACAATTTCCCCTACAGTATTAGCTTGAGATTCGCTATGGATATCTGTAGTAATTAGAATATTAAATGATTGTTTAACATCTGCTAATATTCGAAGACCCTTATCAATTCCAGGTCCGCGGAAGGAAGAATGAGATGTGCGATTTCCCTTATCAAAAGAAGATTTGAAAATAAATGGCAAATTATTCTCATCTGTTATTTTCTTTATTTTTTCAGCCATATATAAAACATGATCTCTGCTTTCAATAACGCATGGACCAGCAATTATCGGAAGTGTATCTCCGCCAAATTCTATACCATTAATTTGAAAAATATTTTTCATCGATGACTATTCACAATTATTTTACCAATCTGAAACTAATTTAAAGTAGTATGAAATTGATTTTTTCTATCTTCACATCCAAACAAATAATTTTATGCTTTTTTATTTAACTATTTTTCCTGTATTCTATGGGTACTCTACATACCGTTAATAAATGAAATTTTACCAATTTTCAATCTATAGAAATAGTTAAAAATCATGAAAAATAAATTTTTAACTATATTTTTTCTTGTATTTTTGTTTATACCAGGGTGCGCAGTTCGCTTACCTTCTCTTCCTTCAATTCCAAAATTACCAAAAGTATTTGATCGAATACCTTTTATACCTGACCATTGGATATCTGGTTATATGATTGATACTACAATTTATCAACCACCAAAACTTCTAGATTCCATACCACCTTTCCTTTGGTTAACATATCCTGAGAATGGCGATACTTTAACAAAGCTACATCCTGTTGCAGGTTTAGCAATAGATGATGGCGGAATCGATTCAGTTATCTTGCATCTAGATTCTTTTTTAATTAAAAAACAAGTNACGGCAGGNTATTATAATTTTACTTTAAATACAACTCACTTTGCTGATACAAGTGAACATANAATTTATGTNTCTGCATATGATACTATTGGTAATAAGTCAAGTAGTGATAGCGTTNTAGTTTATTTTGACCAATCTCGAGGTTACCCAAGACCAGTAGAAATAACNAATATAGAGTATGACTCATCATTATTTAGGATTGATTGGCAACANTCTTATATAAATGATTTTAGCCATTATCAATTATCTGCNGTTGATTCATTAGGCGGTGACACATTAGAAATTATTAATATAACCACCATTGATACGCCTAATGTCATATTGGATAAATTTGACCCTTCACGACCGCGATGGTATTTGATATCAGTTGTTGATACATTCGGATTTTCTGCTTCAGGACAACTAACAAAAGTATTGGANTCACCGCCATTNCCNTCACGATTTTTATANATTAATCATGATAAACAATCCTTTCATTTAATGTGGTCAAAAAATACTGAAAAAGATTTTGCTGGTTATNTTTTNTATGGAAGATCGTTTGATGANACAAGTGGGGTCAAAGAGTTGTGGTCAACCAGAANCGCAAATGATACAGTATATGTTGAAGAAAATATACCATGGGGAACACACCGAGTTTATACGCTTGTAACAAAAGATTATTGGGGATTTCAATCTTCAGATTCAATTAGTGGTGATGCAATTACTAAAATATTGTTTTTTGGAGATAGGCATGGACTAAGTAACCAACTGGATATTTTTAGTTTGGATATGAAATATCGTGAAGAAATGTTTTATCAGCAGCAATTAAGCGGCTCAATTATGCAATTAATTCTTCAAGATAAGAATTTTTATATTATGGATAATCCAATTCAAGGGCAAAAAGAGATTGATAAAAATTTTACTGATCCACCAGTAATGTGGATTGAATCATTAGCTGCAAATCCTTTTGATACTACAAATTCTCTTAAATTTGACATGGCAAAGAAATATTATGATGTATTTAATAAAACAAATGGAAATCCATCTTCAAGACTAGGATACCCAATGCATTTTAGCCCTAATGGTAATATTTTATTTTTTACTGATAATAATTTAGGTGATCCAAACTTGGTAATGATGGATATAGATAGCGGAGAGGTTTCGGTCATATCTTCAATTCATACAGATCTATGGTTTGATATGCATCCATCAGGAGATACATTAGTATTTGTAAAAAATATTGGATTCAATACTGCTATATATAGTCTTCCATTAGATAGTGGAGCANNNCCAATTAGACTATCCTATGAAACAAATTCAAGNAATCCAGTATTTTCAACCGATGGNTCTTTGNTTATCTATACAGCAAGAGNTCGGTTTGGTAGCAAAAATTTATACANCNTTCGNACNGATGGAACGAATTATAAAAAAGTAACAACATTTAATGATCCAGCAGATATTATTTTTCCTGTAGGANNAACATCTATTGATTCAACGATNTTNTATGTTATGTCTTCACAAGTTGAAAAAGATCAATTAGAAATTTGGTCTATTCATTTAAATGGTTCAAATGATAGATTTTTATCCATATGCACATTNGATGGAGATGATCGCCCTAGATTAAGTCCAAATGGNAAAAAAGTTTTATTTCAAAATGATTATAATCTTTGGACGATGAATATTGATGGNTCAGAAANGCTTCGCTTAACTGATTTTGTAAGAGGTCACGTAGCATATCATGGTCAATGGTCNCCATCCGGAAGTCATATTGTATATATTCATAGAACGGGTGAATGGGGGGCAGATAGTTTTATTGAATGGATNCGTTCNAATGGAAAAGANTTTTCTCGATTATCTGAATTAAACAATATTATTGTTTCTGGCGGNAGNATTCAGTCAAATAATTCATTTAGATTTTGGCCAGTTTTTCAGCCATAGTTTTTTTGTGATCCCCATCAATGTTTCTTATATAAAATATGTGCTACTTTTTGTTAGGGAATAGCCCTGCAAAAAGAAACCCCTTTCTTGCAAGAAACAAGAGGATAAGCTTGCGGGGCTATAACCCCTTTTTTATTATTAATTGATATATNNTTTTGTCATTGGCACTATTCCTAATTATCATTGTAAATTTTTCCTATGTCTTTAGGNAATCGATATAACTCCAAAATTACCAATGAAAATTGGGATGCAATAATTATTGGTTCTGGTATTAGTGGTCTTACTTCCGCGCGCTTATTGGCGGATTCAGGTAAAAGAGTTCTTATTCTAGAAAAACATTTCAAGTTTGGAGGATATACGCACACCTTTAAACGCAATAATTATGAATGGGATGTTGGTATACATTATATTGGAGGAAATCTTCATAAGCCTAATTCTTTTTTAAGGCAATTATTTGACTACCTTTCAAACGGTAATTTGCACTGGGCCAGAATGGATGATATTTATGATCGCATGGTATTCCCTGATAAAACCTATGATTTCATAACTGGCAAAGGTGCGTTTTTGGAAACAATGATTTCCTATTTCCCTAAAGAAGAAAAATCCATTCGAAATTATATAGATTTAGTTGATCAGGTTTCTAAAAAAAGTCTTTCCTATTATGCGAACAAAGCAATCCCTGGCTTATTAGGCTCTTTAGCCTATCCATTTATGAGCAAACCTTTTATAAAATATGCAGCACTATCCACAAAAGAGGTTCTGACTGGCCTAGGCTGTAGTACAGAATTAATTGGTGTTTTGACTGGACAGTGGGGTGATTATGGATTGCCACCAAACCAGAGCAGTTTTGGGGTACAAGCAATGGTTGCCCGTCACTATTGGGAAGGCGGTAATTATCCAGTAGGCGGCTCACGTATGATTGCAGAAACAATTATTCCCGGTATTCAGTCTAACGGCGGAAAAGTTATTTTAAGTTGTGGAGTACAAAAAGTAATGATAAAGAAAGGTTCGGCGATAGGAGTTCTTTTAGATAATGGGGATGAAATTATGTCCAAGATGGTTATCAGCAGTGCAGGAGTAAAAAATACATTTGAAGTATTGCTAAACGATGAAAATACATTATCAAGTAAAACAGCCCCTATCAACCAAGTAGAAGCATCTTCTGGTTATTATTGTTTACATATTGGTTTAAATAAGTCAGCAAAAGAAATAGGTCTAAACAACGCAAACTTGTGGGTATATCCTGGATATGACCATGATAAAAATCTAGAAAATTATTTGTCTGATAATAAACATCCATACCCTGTTGTATTTATTTCATTCCCTTCTGCTAAAGATCCATCCTGGGATAAAGATCACCCTAATTCTGCGACTATTGAAGTAATTACTGTAGCTGAATTTGAAAAACATAAGAAATGGGAAGATAAACAATGGAAAAAGCGTGGGGATGAATATGAATCTTTTAAGGAAACTATTTCACAAAGTTTATTAGAATCTTTATATAAACAATCCCCAAAAACCAAGGGCCATGTAGATTATTATGAGTTGTCTACACCGCTAACCAGTAGAGATCTTGCAAACTATAAAGAAGGTGAATTGTACGGTATCAATCATACACCAAAACGTTTTCAACAGAAATGGTTAAAACCCCAAACAAATATAAAAAATTTATATTTGACAGGTCAGGATATTGTTACTGCTGGAGTATCCGCAGCGATGATGTCAGGAGTGATTACTTCATCTGCTATTTTAAAGAAAAATTTGATGAAACAATTTCTCCATTGATATATTTT
This sequence comes from Fidelibacterota bacterium, assembly GCA_002701785.1. Classification (GTDB taxonomy): domain Bacteria; phylum Fidelibacterota; class Marinisomatia; order Marinisomatales; family TCS55. Next base: position 2,497 of record NZXC01000048.1, on the reverse strand, counting down.
TTTTCTGAATAATATTTTAGATATTCGGATCAAGTTTAACCAAACCTTATTTACTGTAGTCTATAATATTGAATAATANAAAGGAAAAAATGAACGTCACATTTAAATCTATTATATACATAATTTTGATATTTTCAACTATGCTTCTATCTCAGCGTGGTGGAAGAGGAGGTTTCAATCCTGCAAATATGCCAAAGATTGGAGTATTACAAGGGATGGTGGTTGATTCTGCATCAACAAATCCTATCCCATATGCCTCTATTTCTATTATAAATATGCGAAGCAATGAAATTGTTACTGGAGGAATAACAGATGAAACCGGTACATTTAATATCAAAGAAATCCCTATGGGCATGTATAATGTAATTGTGGAATTTATTGGCTATGAGAAAATTAATATTGGTCCCATAAAGCTTTTTCCAGGTGATGGNGGAGGCGTTGAACAAGATTTAGGAAAAATTGCCATGNAATTATCAGCGGTACAAATGAAAGAAGTGGATGTTTATGGTGAAATACCCANTATGATATACACCGTTGATAAGAGAATTTTTGATGCAAAGAAAGATATGACCTTAGTTGGAGGAACGGGATCTGACGCATTAAAGAAAATTCCTTCAGTTGATGTAGATATTGATGGAAATGTAACCTTAAGAGGNGATGGGAATGTNACCATTCTTTTAGATGGACGCCCTATGCGTGGTGATAGAAGATCAATGGTAGAGGATCTTCCTGCAGATATGATAGATCGAATTGAAGTGATCACAAACCCTTCGGCAAAATATGATCCAGATGGCATGGCAGGTATTATTAATATTATTTTAAAAAGAGGACGATTTGAAGGAATGAATGGATCTACTACAATTACTGCAGGACAATATAATCGTTATAACTTTTCTGGTATGTTTAATTATCGAAGAGATAAGTTTAATTTTTTTACAAATGGTAGCTATCGATTATGGAACAGCTCTGGTGGAGGGAATAGATTATTTCAATATGTTTATCCAACAGTAACTAATGAAACAAGACAACGCACCGAGGGTTCTAGAGAACCTATATCAAATAATATCAAATTGGGAACAGACTATTATTATGATAAAAATACTATGTTTACTGTTGCAATGACGTACAAAACATATGATAAAGAAAACGAAGAAAAGGTATATTATTTTAATCCAAATTATATGTTTGAGTCAGAGGAGTTTGATGAGGGAACTGATTTAGATTTTGAATTTGGTTATTACAAAGATTTTGCTCAAAAAGATAGAAAACTTGTTTTTGAGGCTAGCACCTCAATTAATGAAGATGAAGGATATGAGCATGCGTTTTCTAACTTAGCTTCTTCAACTACCTATACGGATGATCATGTGCATAGCGAAGATGATCCTTACCATAAAGAGCAAAATAATAACATAATTATTAAATCAGACTATACACATCCATTTGGTCAATCTTCTAAATTGGAAGCAGGATTTAAAAGTACAATAAAACAGTTCAAGACAGATCAATATTATTTAGAATCAATATTCGACTCAGATTATAATGAAGATGTCCATGCATTATATGGTACATTATTATATAATTTTACCGATAAGCTTGGTTTTCAATTAGGAGCACGTGCGGAACAGGCGTTAACTAGAGCTGTTCTTAATGAGAAAGAGCAGCATGAAGATGAAGAGGATGAAGGAGAACATGGTGATACTTCGAATATCTTCTTATATATTATGGAGCAAGCTTTAGATCAGTCCCCATTTAAAAATGATTATTTCCAAATTTATCCAAGTGTAAATATCTTGTATAATTTGAATCCTACTCAACGGATTCAGTTTGGTTTTAGTAAACGGGTTAATCGACCAAGAAGAAGAACATTAACACCTTTTCCGCAAAGCACAAATAATACCTCATTTATTCGTAGAGGAAACCCATACCTCAAACCTGAATATAGTGATGTAGTTGATTTGAATTTTTCTAGTAATTCCAGAAAAATTACATTGAACACAGGTATCTATTATTCTCATTTGACAGATAATATTAGTTGGTGGGATAGAGATTATATTGTTTTCCAGGATACGACTTATGAAGTAATGGGATCTGATAATGCCGGACAATCAGAAAGGAATGGTATTGAATTTTTTATTAATTATAGACCAATGCCGATAATAATGTTTATGATGAGCGTAAATACATGGAATTCCAGGACTTATGATTCTGGAGAATCTGATCTCAATGGAAATTCAAAAGGATATTTTGCTTGGGGTAGTTCCATGATAACAATACCGATGATTGGTAGACTGGATATATCGGGTAGATACAGAGGACCCATGAAAATAACCACTGGGGAAATTAATCCTTCTCTTACGTTGAATTTATCATTTCAGAGAAAATTTGTTGATAACAAACTCACAATGACAATAAAAGTACGTGATTTATTAGATAACAGTAAATTTTCTATTGAAACTGAAGAACAAATAATTGATCAAATTAGTTTAGAATCGTACAC
>NZXC01000047.1 GCA_002701785.1 Fidelibacterota bacterium | reverse complement strand
TATTCAACTTCAAAATGCTATTCCAGATTGTAATGTTACAGGTTGTGTTGCTGATTTTTCAGATAAACAACAAATAGATCAACTCATTGATGCTCATAACTCCGTGGATATATTAATAAATAATGTTGGTATATTTGCTGCAAAATCATTCGAAGAGATAACGGATGAAGAATGGATACACTTCTTTGAAGTAAATGTATTAAGTGGAGTTCGCTTATCACGGCATTATTTGCCTAAAATGTTAGAGAAGAATTGGGGAAGAATCATTTTCATATCTAGCGAATCAGGTGTGCAAATACCTTCTGATATGATACACTATGGAACTACAAAAACAGCACAACTTGGCGTTGCAAGAGGACTTGCACAACAAACCACCGGAACAAATGTGACAGTTAATTCAGTCATTCCAGGATCAACCAGGTCTGAAGGTGCAGAAAGATTTATTGCTGATCTAGCAAAAGAAAAGGGCAAAACAACCGATGAAATTGAAAGAGAATTTTTTGAGACTGTTCGACCTACATGCCTTATAAAACGCTTTGCTACTATTGAAGAAGTAGCAACATTTGTTACATATCTTGTAAGCCCCCTTGCTGCAGCAAATAATGGCGCTGCTCTTCGGGTAGATGGCGGAACAATACCTACAATTCTATGATAATAACTTTATAATGAAACATATAAATACAATCATCTTTGACCTTGGGGGTGTGCTTATCGATTGGAATCCTGAATATTTGTATAAACAAATATTCGCAAATGAAAAAGATATGCGTTTTTTTCTTGATAATATTTGTACAAAGGAATGGAATGAAAATCAAGATGCAGGTTATCCAATAAAACAAGCAACAAGTAATTTGATCAAAAAACATCCAAAATATCTAAGTGAAATAAATGCCTATTATATACGTTGGAAAGAAATGTTTGGTGATTATGATGTACATTCGGCATCTATTCTTCAACAATTGCACATGCAAAAAAAACATAGGCTCCTGGCATTAACAAATTGGTCAGCTGAAACATTCTACCCTGCAAAAGATTCATATGCATTTCTTAATTATTTTGAAGGGATTGTAGTATCAGGGGATGAAAAAATAAAAAAACCCGATTATAAGATTTACCAAATATTATTAAATCGATATAATATTAACGCAAAAGAGTCCGTATTTATTGATGATGCACTAGAAAATATAGAAGCAGCTAATGATCTGGGTTTCCATACAATCCATTTTTTATCGGCCTCTCAAATGGAAACAGAGCTAAAAAATATCGAGGTGCTGTAAAATCAAACTTTTGGGTGAGCGATGGGACTTGAACCCACGGCCTCCTGGGCCACAACCAGGTGCTCTAACCAGCTGAGCTACGCCCACCATATGGCCTATTTCGCAATTGAAAAGGCAGGCAAAATTACCGGCTTTCCTTATGCAACACAAGATGTAAAGTCATTGAAAGGACTCATTTTATATTATTATAATACTAAGTAATTTTTTCTATGCTACTAATATCACGCTATATCATTAAAGAACTCATACTGCCATTTATTTATTCTTTGATGATCATAGCTTTTATGTTATTTATCAATTTTTTTCTTAGAGCAATTGATCGGTTCTTAGGCAAAGGACTTAGTGCTCTGACAATATTTGAATACTTATTTCTTAATCTTGCATGGATNGTTGCTTTGGCAGTCCCGATGGCAGTATTAATTGCTACATTAATGGCTTTTGGAAGAATGTCTGAAGATAATGAAATTAATGCAATGCGGGCTTCCGGTATCAGTTTTANNTCTATATTAAAACCTGCNTTGATTTTTGGTCTTACTATCTGCCTATCACTTACATATTTTAATAATTATATATTNCCAGAAATGAATTTTTATGCTCGATTACTTCAGGGTGATATTCATAAAAAAAGACCTGGTTTGGATATAGAACCNGGTCATTTCATTAATAGNATACCAGACTATAGCATGATTATTAGAAAAGATAATAATGGATTGATGGAGGATGTNCGAATCTTTAGCAAGGAGAATCAAGAAATTCAAACCAGCATCTACTCTTTGACGGGTGAATTGGAAATNTTAGATGATGCAATCGTTTTAATGTTATATGATGGTGAAATACATGAACTNGATTTAAATGATTATAANAGTTACCGTCGAATTAATTTTAAAGAGCATAAAATTATTATACCAGCTGATGATATGATGCTTGCAAGAAGAGATACNTCNAATCGTTCGGATCGGGAAATGACTGTTCCAATGATGCTTGATAAAAAAGCGAACTATAATAAAAGATCAGATCGTGTAAAAAATCGTATAGGGAGAGCATTCAANAAAGTGATTGGTGATAGCTTAGTACCAATTTCTCTTGATGATGCTTTACTCAAAATGGATAATTATCGTGCAGAGATGTTGCATGACAACCTTACCTCTGTAGAACAAAGACGGCAAGAAAGGAAACTAAAGAGTCTTGAACGACAAATGAATAATGAATACCGTTTAATTCAGAATTATCAGAAAAGTCAAAATAAATATGNAGTGGAAATTCATAAGAAATTTTCTTTACCAATTGCATGTATNTTATTTGTCCTNGTTGGNGCACCATTAGGCACATTGACACGAAAAGGTGGATTCATCGTTGCCATTAGTATGGGATTTGGCTTCTTCTTAATCTATTATATTTTTCTTATAGGAGGCGAAGAACTTGCAGACCGAAATCGAGTNTCTCCTTTTNTTGGAATGTGGGCTCCCAATTTTCTATTACTTATTANTGGAATTTATTTAACACTTAATACAGTTCGTGATCGCGCTTCCATGCGATTCAATTGGCCTTGGAAAAAACAGTCCATGGAAAATAGCAATGATTCCAAATGATATTATCCGTATAAAAAGAAATAAACGGGAAATACCCTCCGTTGATTTAAAACAATTTATTTGGGAATATTCTCATCAGCAAATATCCGATAAGGATATGACAAAGTTATTAAAGGCTATATTTAATAATGGGATGACAAGAGAGGAAACATTTGCTTTAACTGAAAGTATGATTGACTCTGGGGAAAAAATGGATTTTTCATTTTTAAGTAATTATGTTGCTGATAAGCATAGCACTGGAGGCGTTGGAGATAAGGTCTCAATTATTTTAGGTCCATTAATGGCTGCATCCGGTTTAGCAATACCTATGATTAGCGGACGGAGTTTAGGTCATACCGGAGGAACATTAGATAAGCTAGAAACCATTCCTGGTTATAGAACAAATATTAGTCTTGATGAATTTAGAAGAAATGTAAATGATATTGGAATTTCAATGATTGGACAAACAGAGGAGATATGCCCTGCGGATAGAAAAATGTATGCCTTACGTGATGTGACAGGAACTGTTGCCTCAATTCCATTAATTTGTGGATCTATAATGAGCAAGAAAATTGCTGAAGGAATTGAAGGGTTGGTAATGGATATAAAAATAGGAAATGGCGCATTTATGAAAACCATTCAAGAAGGAAAAGAATTAGCAACATTGATTCAAGATATCGGAGGGAATTTTAATGTTAAATCTGATATTGTTTTTACAAGTATGGACCAACCTTTAGGACGGTATGCTGGTCTATGGTGTGAGATAAAAGAATCCATAGACTGTTTACGAAATGAAGGTAGTGATGATACAATGGAAGTGACATTTGCATTGGGAACAAAATTGTTATTACAAGCTCAAATTGTAAGTAATGAGGATGAAGCTTTGAAACTGCAACAACAATTGATTGAATCAGGACATGCATTAGAAAAATTTTTAAAGATGGTTACAGTTCATGATGGCAGTTTATCAGATATAGCTTCTTTACATACACTCCATTTACCAAAAGAAGAAACAGTATTATCNGCAAAAAAACCTGGCTATATAACAAATATGAATACTCTACTTATTGGTCTTGCTCATTGTGANCTTGGATGTGGAAGAAAGAAATTATCTGATATCTTAGANCCTACTGCTGGTATAGAATTCTACCATAAGATNGGCGATNAAGTATTGGAGGGAGAACCATTGATGCGGTTATTCAATACAGATAAAGAGAAATTAGATAAAGCCNTAAANTTGCTTAAAGATTCAGTGNAAATTGATGAAAATNAATTACAGCATCATCTAATATTAGNTGATAATNNGNCCAACTANCGCCGATGTATTTTGCACANCCTAGATGGATTTGTNCCTACAATAAATAATTCTTTTTCAATTGGGCATAATGCAGTTGGCTTTTCCTTTGACACTTGACAAATAGAAAATGTGATTACTTTTGAAGGTTGTTCAAATTCTTCTTTAGGATAATAAAGAGAATCATGAGCTGTTTTCATAAATCNTGCCCAAGAAGGAAGTGCNGCACGCGTTCCATCNGCTCCTCGACCAAGACTTACTTGTGGATCNTCAANCCCAAACCATGCNCCTGCTGCTATTTGGGATGAAAAACCAACAAACCATGCATCAGTCCATCCTTGCGTTGTTCCAGTCTTTCCAGCTGCTGGGTGATAAAAATTATATTTCCATCTTGCGCTTCCACCAGTTCCTCTATCAACAACAGTCTGCATTAAATTGGTTACCATAAATGCAGTTTCTTCACTTAGTATTTCCTCCTGTTTTGGATAATATTCAATTAATGTATTACCATAACGATCTTCAATTTTTGTAATTCCAAACGGTGTTGAATACACACCTTTATTGGCAAATACTGAATAAGCAGCAACCATTTCTATGGGATACACTTCTGATGTACCTAGTGCAATAGCGTCAACGGCACGTATATTTGTTGATATGCCTAAATTTTTCGCAGTAAGTGCAACTTCTCTAGCAGGTACAACTTCTTGAACCATACGTACAGAAACAAGATTTAATGACCTCCGCAACCCTTCTCTTATAGTTGTTAATCCCCCCGTACTTTCATCATAGTTTCTAGGATTCCAATTTTCCCATCCTCCTTCAGGCGTTGGTACTTTAAGAACTACAGGTTGATTTAATAGCTGCTTAGATACTGGAACTCCATTATCTATTGCAGTCGTATAAACAAATGGCTTGAAAACACTTCCTGGCTGCCTTTTTGCTTGAGTAACACGATTAAATTGATCAATATAATCTGGTCGACCTCCTACCATTGCAAGGATAGCTCCAGTTTTTGTATCCAAAGCTACAAATGCACATTGCACAAGCAACTTATCTCTTAAGTCTTCGTACAATGGCAACTCTCCTTTCATCATTAACCGAACTGTATCCTCATTAAAGATGCCTAAATAAGCTAAATTTTCAAATTCCTCTTTTTCTTTAAATAAACGTTTATTTAATCGGTTCTGATTGGTAATGATCGACTGCATGATTGCATCTTCCGCATATCGTTGGAGCCTTGAGTCAAGAGTAGTAAATATTTTCAAGCCATCACGATATATATTTATTCCTAGACGCTCATCTTCCGTTTCCAATACTCTACGAATATATTCTGTGAAATATGGGGCGACTCCTATAAATTGATTTTTCTGTATATTATCTATATCAGTAGATCGAGCTTCTACATAAACAGCATCAGATATATATTTTTGTTCTCGCATTAATCGAAGGACAGTATTTCTTCGGGCAAAAGCTTTATCTGGATGCCGAATTGGGGAATATCGTGCAGGGGCCGGTAATAATCCAACAAGTAATGCGCACTCATCTATGTTTAGATCGCTTACATCTTTAGCATAAAATCTCTTTGAGGCAGCCTGAACACCATAGGTCCCGTGACCAAAATGAACACTATTCAAATACATTTCAAGAATTTCATCTTTCGTATATGTTTTTTCAATCTGAATTGCCGTTATCATTTCTTTAATTTTACGAGTAACAGTCTTTTTGAAACCTATTGTATCATATAAATTCCTGGCTAATTGTTGTGTTAAAGTGCTAAAACCTTGACGATATCTAAGCGCTAAAACATTGGTTACAATTGCTCTAGCAACACTTCTTAATGAGATACCCCAATGATCTCTAAATCTTCTATCTTCTGATGCCATAACTGCGTCATGCATATGTTTTGGAATAACGTCTAACTCAACAAATACTCTTTTTTCTACAAATAATTCATGGATAATCTCTCCATCAGATGAATAAATCCTAGTAACAAGATCCGGATCAAAATTCTCTAGTTGTTCAATGGAAGGCAAATCTTGAGATAAAATAAAAATATATGTAATTAAAGCAATAGCCCCAGTTAATACAATCCAAAATGATCGTATGATTGGAACAGCCCAGAGGTTATCATTTGACTTATTGGCCATAATGAAATTTACATTTATTTATTATTTATATTTAAATGAGTGATGAGAAATAGTTTTCCCATTATTTAATGTGGAGTAATCTATTTNTTCGCCTTTCTTGGGCTAATCATTTTTTCTGGCTTCACAATTTTATCAAACTNATCTCCGGTCATATACCCTAATTTCTGAATTGCATCACGTAATGAAAGATTATCAGAATATGCTTTTTTAGCAACTTTTGCTGCTTTATCATATCCAATATGAGGATTTAACGCAGTCACTAGCATTAGTGAATTAAATAAATTNTCACTTATTCTCTTTTCATTTGGTTCAATACCATTAACAGTATTGATCAAAAAAGATTCACTAGCATCCGATAATAATCTAATTGATTGTAAAATATTATAACCGATAACCGGCCTAAATACATTTAACTCAAAGTTACCACTAGCTCCTGCAAAAGAAATTGTTGTATCATTACCCATCACCTGTGTACAAACCATTGTCATAGCTTCACACTGAGTTGGATTTATTTTACCAGGCATTATTGAAGATCCTGGCTCATTAGCCGGAAGAATAAGTTCACCTATCCCAGATCTTGGTCCACTANCTAACCATCGAATATCATTAGATATTTTAAAAAGTGAGGCAGNCACAGTTTTTAAAGCTCCAGATAATTCTACTATAGAGTCCTGACCACCTAATGCTTCAAATTTATTTTCAGCTGTACGAAATGGCAGTTTTGTTAATTCTGCAATTTCATCTGCCGCCTTTTCACCAAATCCTTCCATAGTATTAATTCCAGTACCTACTGCAGTACCGCCCATTGCTAAACTATAACAGCTCTCAATTGCTTTACTAATACGCTTGCTTCCATAATCAATAGCGGTTCCATATCCTGAGAATTCTTGACCAAGACTTAAAGGAGTTGCGTCCTGCAAATGCGTCCTTCCCAACTTAATAATCTTAGAAAACTCCTCTGCTTTTGCATTTAATCCGTCTCTTAAAGAATCAAGCTTTGGAAGCAAATTATGTACAACTGATTCTACAGCTGATATGTTTATAGCTGTTGGAAAAGTATCGTTTGTAGATTGNCCCATATTTACATGGTCATTTGGATGAACGGGATCCTTACTTCCTAGTTTCCCTCCTAAAATTTCAATAGCACGGTTGGCTATTACTTCATTGACATTCATATTGGTCTGTGTTCCAGACCCTGTTTGCCATACTACTAATGGGAAATGATTATCTAACTTTCCGGAAACTACTTCATCTACAGCAGTTGTTATTGCTTTAGAAATATTGGGATCAATTAATCCTGCAGAGGCATTTACATTTAGAGCTGCTTTTTTAACAATACCATACGCTCTAATAAACTCTCTCGGAAAACTTTCGTTTCCTATTTTAAAATTATTAAGGGATCGTTGTGTTTGGGCTCCGTAATAACGATTATTTGGCACTTTAACAGATCCCATGCTGTCCTTTTCAGTGCGATAATCCATAGTAAGAANNTAACAAATAATAATTATTCTACCACCCAGTTATCTGCGCCATCTATCAATGCCTGAATATTGCCATTTCCTTTATTCTTTATTGCAAATTTAATCTGCTCATCTANCATAGCATCATAAACTGGTTCATCTACACAATAAAAGACACCTATTGGATTTGGGAAATCATCTTGATAAGTAAAATGACTAAGCATCATGGCAATTGTCCAATCAGTTTCATCATGTACCAACAAATCATCNATTCCCCATTTATCACCTAGCTCAANAACCTTCGGTGTATTACCATCTACAATAATTCCTTTATTCATTTCAGCACCAAACAAGAGAGGCTTCTTATTCTCTAACCAAAGTACTGTATCTGCTTTTGTTTCTCTATCTGTCATAGATGCAAATGCTCCATCATTAAAGATATTACAATTTTGATATATCTCAATGAATGAGCTACCATTATGACTATTAGACCTATGTATCATAGATTGTAATTGTTTAGTTTCACGATCNATTGCCCTAGCTACAAAACTTGCATGAGATCCTAAAGCAAGCGCCAGCGGATTAAAGGGACGATCTAAGGANCCTAAAGGTGTTGATTTTGTAATTTTTCCTAATTCTGAGGTTGGAGAATATTGACCTTTTGTTAAACCATAAATTCTATTATTAAATAACATAACATTAATATTCAGATTCCTNCGGAGTAGATGAATTGTATGATTTCCACCAATTGAAAGCGCATCTCCATCTCCAGTAATCACCCATACAGAAAGATCAGGATTAGCTAATTTCACTCCAGATGCAATTGCNGGTGCTCTCCCATGGATTGTATGAAAACCGTATGTGTTCATATAATAAGGGAATCTACTGGAACATCCAATCCCAGATATGAAAACAACTTTCTCTTTATCAATGCCTAAATCAGGAAAAACTTTCTGTGTTTGTGCTAAGATAGCATAATCACCACAACCTGGGCACCAACGTACTGATTGATCCGAAACAAAATCTCTGCGATCTAACTTTGGAGTTTTAACTTTANCTTCTGACATAATTTTATCCTATAAGTTCTTTAGCTTTATCTACAATATCACTTGCTTTGAAGGGGCGACCTNTCACAAGNTTTAACCCAATGGCATCAACAAGATAATCTGCGCGAATTATTTTGGACAACTGCCCCATATTTAATTCTGGAATAAGTACATTCTTAAATCGTATTATTATTTCTCCTAAATCTTTAGGCAATGGATTAATCCAACGAAGGTTAACATGNCTTACTTTTTTTCCATCATTTTGNAATCTTTCTGTTGCTGAGCGACATGAGCCGTAAGTCCCTCCCCAACTAAGTATTAATAAATCTCCACTTTCATTACCTAAAANTTCTGTCTTGGGAATATCATCAACTATATTCTGCACTTTTTGCGCTCTTAATTCTGTCATTTTATGGTGATTNTCTGGATCGTAAGAAACATTTCCTGTTACATCTTCTTTCTCTAGGCCACCAATACGGTGTTCTAATCCAGGTGTTCCAGGTATAGCCCAAGGTCTTGCAAGCGTTTTTTCATCTCTAGCGTAGGGCATAAAAGGTAGATCATCATTGCTCGCAGCAAAACCAGGATCTATATTCGGTAAATCATCAAAATTAGGAATAGACCATGGTTCAGAACCATTAGCCAAATAACCATCTGATAGCAGGAAGACAGGTGTCCTATATTTAATGGCAACCTTACATGCTTCAAAAGCTGCATAAAAACAATCACCTGGTGTTTGAGCCGCTATAACAGGCNCTGGTGCTTCACCATTTCTACCATATAACGCTTGAAATAAATCAGACTGTTCAGTCTTCGTAGGTAAACCTGTACTAGGACCACCACGTTGAACATTAACAATAACCAATGGTAATTCAGCAATAACAGCAAGCCCAATCGCTTCTGCTTTTAAAGCNATACCNGGCCCAGATGATGCCGTAACCCCAAGGTTCCCAGCAAATGAAGCTCCAATAGCAGAAGTTATACCTGCAATCTCATCCTCGGCCTGAAATGTTTTAACTCCAAAATGACGAAAAGAAGCAAGGGTATGGAGGATATCACTTGCAGGTGTAATTGGATAACCGCCATAATACAAAGGTATATCTGCTTTGATTGAGCCTGCAAGCAAGCCCACGCTAGTNGCATANTTACCATTGATATTTCTATACTTTCCAGCAGGNAGAGGGGCTTTNTCAACATTGTATCGTGCTGAAAAAATTTCTACAGTTTCACCATAATTATACCCGGCATTTAGCGACTTAATATTTGAATCAACTAACTCAGGTCTCTTTGCAAACTTTTTACCAAGCCATTTAATTGTAGGTTCTAAAGGACGATTATAAATCCAATATAAGAGACCCAGAGCAAACATATTTTTAGTGCGATCAATAGTCTTTGGAGATATATCCATACCCTCACATGCCTTAGCAACCAAAGAACTCATTTGAATAGAGTACAACTCATAGCTTTCGACAGTTCCATCTTCTAATGGATTTGATTCATATCCAGCTAGCTTTAAATTTTTTGGACTAAAAGCATTTTCATTAACAATAATTATTCCACCCGGTAATAATTCTGATAAATGCACTTTTAATGCCGCAGGATTCATTGCAACAAGGACATCAGGAGTATCTCCAGGAGTATGAATATCTTTTGAACTAAAATGTAATTGAAAAGCACTTACTCCTGCCAAAGATCCTGCTGGAGCTCTAATCTCAGCAGGATAATCAGGAAGCGTACTTAAATCATTACCCACGATTGCCGTAGTTTCAGTAAAACGTGTACCAGTTAACTGCATTCCATCTCCAGAATCTCCAGCAAATCGTATTACTACATTATCTAAATTTTTTGTCTTAATACTCAATTTATATATAGTGGGATTTTTTTTATTTATCGATTACTATGATTTAATGATGTTCCTATTTCCTAGGTACAGCAAAATATGTTATAAAATATCTCATAATCATTAGTACAAAATTTAGCATCACTTTTTTATTACACACAATAAAATCACAATAAAGAATTTATTTATTTTATTTTTTATTATTTCTGCATTGTTGCACTTCAATTCATTAGAACGTAATATTTACCACTATGGTCAATAAGCGAGATTCAAATGATCCACGTCAATTATCATTATTTGGAGAGATCCCTAGTTCTTCTAATCCTTCGATAGCAACCTTTCCAGAATTTGACCAAGCTTTAAATAATCTTATTAAATTAAGTGACCTTGGAGCATTTATTGAGATCAATATTCAAGGTTTTGAAAAAAGCTATACTTTAAATCTTTCAGAATCTATTATCCCAAAAGATTTCTTGAAAATACCTAAAAATTATTCTCCTATAACTGTACAACTTTTTTCTCATGATTTACGTAATGAGCTTAAAAAACTTACATATGAAATAAAGGCATTCTTTACACCAAGGAATTCATTTAAAACACCTTTCGGTTATTTTCTCTTCCGGTCAGATTTCAGCAATTGGAAACTTTTTCTATCATCAAAAAAAGATGAGATAAATGAATTTCTTAATAAAGAACTAAGCGGTGGAATATATGGAAAATATTTTTTAGAACATTTTACACGCGGATATGAGTTTATTGATTCATTATCTGATATTACAGCCCCTTGGGAATTTCGAAAAAAATTATTGTTAAAAGATATTCAGGAATATCGAAAACAGATGAGAAAGAATAATACTACTCTATCAGCTTTAAAACACACTGAATTAGATTTTCCCTTTTCTTTAATGGTATTTAAAACAATGCATATTCCGATGGTTCTACATCAATACCAGTCTCAACTGCAAATTCATTCTAGATTTAAAACCATTCATCTAGAATATCTTATTGATAGAGATATAAACACTATTGAAGATATAAGAAAGTTAGCGGATAGCTTATAACTTCAATTATATATTTTTTTAAATAATAAGATTTTATGAAAACAAAAGAACAGATTAGATTAAGTACTTTATCACATGGTTCTGGATGAGCATGCAAAATTGGTCCGGATGACCTAGCCCAGGTTCTGGGTAATTTAGTACAGGAAAAAGATGATCGAGTAGTTGTTGGATATGATAATTCTGATGATGCCGCTGTCGTACGTTTACTAGATAATAAATTTATTATACAGACTGTTGATTTTTTTACGCCTATTATTGATGATCCTTATATGTTTGGACAAATAGCAGCAGCTAATGCTATATCTGATATTTATGCTATGGGCGGAAAACCACTTTTTGCATTAAACATACTTGGCTTTCCAGTAAATGATTTTCCTAAACATATTATCTCAGCAATATTGCAAGGTGGGGTTGATAAAGCAAATGAGGCTGAAATATCCATTATTGGTGGTCATAGTATTGATGATAAAGAACCTAAATATGGCTTAGTTGTAACTGGTGAAGTTTTAAAAGAAAATCTAATACAAAATAAAGGGGCAAAACCAGGAGACGTATTATTATTAACTAAACCTCTTGGGACAGGAATTATTAGTGCTGGAATAAAGAAAGAAATAGCAAGATCTGATTCAATCAAGCAAGCGATTGAATCGATGGCAATGTTAAATAAATTAGCAGGATCAGTATTAACAAAATTTTCAGTTAACGCAGCTACAGATGTAACAGGTTTTGGTCTACTAGGACATGGTGCGGAAATATGCAGAAGTAGCAATGTTTCATTTCAAATTAATTATAATAATTTAATATTTTTCCCTGGTGTAAAAGAACTGGCTAAAGAAGGAATTGTACCTGGGGGTTCTAAGAGAAATTTATTGTATGCAAAACAATTTACTAGTTTCTCGGATTCATTGTCTGAATTTGAAAGATTAATGATTGCAGATGCGCAAACATCAGGTGGTTTATTGATTTCATTGCCTCAAGATAATGCTGATCAATTTATTAAATATTATAATCGTAAAACTTCTATTCCTGCTGTTCAAATTGGCTCAGTACATACAAGAACTAAAAGTTTGATTACCGTTTCTTAATAACTTGTATAACATATAAGATTTAGTGTAATATATCCGACAATTTATATCGGATATAAAAATGCTTAAACTAACAAGAAAAGTTGAATACTCACTTATTGCCCTTCGTCATATGCAAGGGAAGTCTATTGATTCAGTGTCATCGACAAAAGAAATTGCTACTCGTTATAATATACCTTTAGAAATATTGGCAAAGACATTACAACATATGGCAAAAGAAAATATTATTGAAGCAATAAATGGCCCCAGAGGCGGCTATCGTATTAAAGCAAAGCTTAAAAATATTAATCTTGCTGAATTTTTTGAGAAAGTAGAGGGGCCACTTGGTCTAAGTGATTGTTTTTACGATGCTAATTGTATGCAAATTGAATACTGCAATATCCGCACCCCTATTCAACGTATTAATGCTAATATGATTAATATGTTTCGTAGTATGAGTGTGCAGGATATAACAAACTAATCTTTGCTATGAAAAAGTTAGCGCAAGAAGATATTATAAATGTGTTGAAGCAATGTTATGATCCAGAGATACCTGTTGATCTTTGGAACTTGGGATTAATTTATGATATAGCTTTTGATAACCAGGCAAGTGAGCCGACAAATGTTGAAATTACTATGTCACTTACCACACCTGGATGTGGTATGGCAGATCAAATGGCAAATGATATTAAACAAAAAGTAGAATCCCTTGATGGTGTAGAAGACACTACAGTTACAGTAACATTTGATCCTGCTTGGAAACCAGAAATGATGACTGATGATGCAAAGGAAAAACTTGGTTTTTATCCAACACCCACATCATCAGAAAAAATAGAAAACTCAGAATGGGAGTAAGTAATGAATACTAAAGAAAAAGAATTAAAAGAATTTACATCCGCATCTATTTCAGTAACGTCTCAAGCTTGCGAGAGAATAAAAAAGGCTATGAAACTAGAAGATAAGGAAGGTTGGGGTTTGCGTATGTCTGTTGAGCAAGGTGGCTGTTCAGGAATGAGCTATAAGATGACCTTTGATGAGAAACGAAGTGAAAATGATAAAATTTTTGAAAGCAATGGATTAAAAATATTTTGTGATGTAAATAGTTGGCTTTATGTACGTGGAATTGAAGTTGATTTCTTAGATGATATGCTTAATGGTGGCTTTAAAATAAATAATCCAAATGCAAATCGTTCCTGCGGTTGCGGTACAAGCTTTTCAGTCTAGAGTATATAGTTGAAAACAAAAAATAAAACTATTGAGAAGTTTACTTCTCAGGATTACCAATACGGGTTCGTTACAGATATAGAACAAGATACAATTGCTCCTGGTTTAGATGAAAACATTATACGCTTTATTTCTCATAAAAAAGAAGAACCAGATTGGTTATTAAATTGGAGACTTAAAGCATACAAACATTGGTTAAAGATGGATGAACCAAATTGGGCTAAAGTAGATTACCCTAAAATTGATTATCATTCCATCAGTTATTACTCTGCTCCTAAAGATAAATCTAATGGACTAAAGAGCCTTGATGAAGTTGATCCAGAATTAATTAAGACATATAATAAATTAGGTATTCCATTAGAGGAACAAAAAATGCTATCTGGTGTAGCTGTAGATGCTGTTTTTGATAGTGTGTCAATTGCTACAACTTTCAAAAAAGATTTGGAAAAAGAAGGGGTTATATTTTCTTCATTTTCAGAAGCTGTTCAAAATCATCCCAGTCTAGTAAAAAAACATCTGGGTTCTGTAGTCCCCTATACAGATAATTATTTTGCAGCTCTCAATTCTGCAGTATTCAGCGATGGTAGTTTTGTTTACATCCCAAAAGGGGTACGATGCCCAATGGAGTTATCTACATATTTCAGAATTAATGCAATGAATACTGGTCAATTTGAAAGAACGTTAATTATAGCTGATGATGAAAGCCATGTCAGCTATTTAGAAGGTTGCACAGCGCCTATGCGTGATGATAATCAATTACATGCTGCCGTGGTGGAATTAGTTGCTAATAAAAATGCTGAGATCAAATATTCCACAGTTCAAAACTGGTATCCTGGAGATCCAAAAACAGGTAAAGGAGGCATATATAATTTTGTAACCAAACGTGGTATCTGCGCTGGAAAAGATTCAAAAATATCCTGGACACAGGTGGAGACTGGATCTGCAATAACCTGGAAATACCCTAGCTGTATTTTGAAAGGTGATAATTCTATCGGTGAATTTTACTCCGTAGCAGTTGCAAACAACTTTCAACAAGCAGATACTGGCACCAAAATGATACATATTGGTAAAAACACAAATAGCACAATTATTTCAAAGGGTATTTCTGCTGGGAAAGGTCAGAATACGTATCGAGGTCAGGTAAAAGTTATGAAAAATGCTGATAAGGCCAGAAATTACTCACAATGTGATTCAATATTAATTGGTAGCGAGTGTGGTGCTCATACTTTTCCATATATAGATGTTCGAAATTCAAGCGCACAAATGGAACACGAGGCATCAACTTCTAACATTGGGGAAGATCAATTATTTTACTGTAACCAAAGAGGAATTTCTATTGAAAATGCAGTTTCACTAATTGTTAATGGCTTTTGTAAAGATGTATTCAAGGAGCTTCCAATGGAGTTTGCAGTCGAAGCACAAAAACTTATGGAAGTAAGTCTCGAAGGAAGCGTTGGTTGAGCAAATGTTAGAAATAAAAAATTTAAAAGCTGGAGTCAAAGGAAAAGAAATCCTAAAGGGAATCAACCTTAATGTGAATAATGGTGAAATTCATGCAATAATGGGGCGTAATGGATCGGGAAAGAGCACTTTAGCTAATGTTATTGCTGGGCATGATTCTTATGAGGTTACAGATGGAGACATACTCTACAATAATAAAAGTATAATAGATGATACTCCTGAAAATCGCGCATTAGAAGGCATATTTATGTCATTTCAGTACCCAGTTGTTATTCCAGGTGTAAATAACACCTATTTTCTTAAGGCTGCTTTAAATGCAAAACGAAAACATCAAGGTAAATCTGAGTTAGATGCTGTTGAATTTTTAGATCTTATCCGAAAAAAATTAAAAATTGTTGGTATGGAAGAAAAATACATGCACCGGGCTGTAAATGATGGATTTTCTGGTGGAGAGAAAAAACGTAACGAAATTTTACAAATGATTACTCTTGAGCCTAACCTAGCTATTTTAGATGAAACAGATTCAGGCCTGGATATAGATGCTCTAAAAATTGTTGCTGAAGGAGTAAATAAATATCGGCGTGATGATCGTGCAATTGTTATCATTACACACTACCAAAGAATTCTTCGCTATATAGAAGCTAATCATGTTCATGTATTAATTGATGGTAAAATTGCAAAATCAGGGGGTGAAGAACTAGCAGAAGCACTTGAAGAAAAAGGATATGGATGGTTAGATAGTTAATATGAAATTTTTAAATAAAGAACTAGGTAAATCACCACTATTTGACCTTAATGGATCAGATACTATTAAATCATTACAGCAGGAAGCTCTCAAAGAATTCAATAAACATGGATTGCCAAATAAAAATTGGGAGGACTGGAAATATTCAGATTTTTCATTACTTAACAAAATGTCTTTCACTTTTGGATTAAGAAAAAATATTTCTTCTCTTCCTAGCCCATTCCCAGAAATCAATAATACTAATCAAATAGTTATTTTTAATGGTTATTATCAAAAGGATCTTTCTTCTATTAGTAATAAAATTTCTGTAAAGACAATAGAAGAAGCATATAAAACAAATTCCGAATTAATCCATAATTTATTAGCGCCTAATTCGAATCCATTTCATAATATTAATTCAGCAATGATTAATTCAGGTTTAATGATCATTGTGAATGATAATGAAATTATTAATGATCCAATCCATATTATCAATTATACTTCTGATCTAGATGAACCAATAATGAATCATCCCTTATTTATAATTAAAGCAGGAAATGGATCCGAAGCTTCTATAATTGAACACTATTATGGATCAACTAAAATTGAATATTGGCAAAACAGTGTAACAAAAATAGAATTATCAAAGAACTCATCTATTAAACATTTTCGATTACAAGAAGAAGGTGCTAGCTCTTATCATGTTGCTGATACAAAATATATATTGGAAAAAGATGCGCGACTAAGTGCATTCCATTTATCAACAGGGGCAAGTAAATACCGACAAAATATTAATGTGAATCTCAAAGATATTGGCGCTTCATCATCAATAAATGGTCTTTGTCTTACTAAAGATAATCAACAACATGATCATTTTATTACTGTAAATCACTTAAAAGAAAAATGCACAAGCAACCAATTATTTAAATATATACTATCTGATTCTTCATTAGGTATTTTTAATGGAAGAGTCATAGTGCAAAAAGGAGCACAACAAACGGATGCTAAACAATCCACCAAGAATCTTATACTTAATGATAGGGCGGTTGCCCTTTCTAATCCACAGTTAGAAATTTATGCTGATGATGTAAAATGCTCTCATGGTTCTACAACTGGACAATTAGATCAAGCTACTATATTTTATATGAGATCTCGTGGTATTGATTATAAAACAGCACATTTATTACTTATTAATGGATTTGCAAAAGAAGTTTTGAAAATAATTTCTGAAAAAAATATTAATCAATATGTTAATGAGCAATTATCTTTTTGGTTAGAAAATGCAGGTATTACATAATGAGTGATATTCAAAATAAAATGGAAGAAATAAGAAAAGAGTTTTCTATTTTTGAAGACCCAAGAGAAAAATATGTATATCTAGTAGACATTGCAAAAAAATCTCCTAGTATTAATCCAGCTGATCAGAATGATGAAAATAAAGTATATGGATGTACATCCCAGGCTTGGATAATATGTGAAGAAGAACCTGATAAAACGTATAATTTTTATACAGATTCTGATGCAATGATTGTTAAAGGGCTTCTATTTATTCTTCAAAGATTATTTAATGGACAAAATAAAGAAGGTATTTTATCAATTAATGGAGATAATATTTTAAATGAAATAGGCCTTGGTGATTCTATTAGTAGCCAAAGAACAAATGGGTTTGGAGCTGCTATACACAAAATACAAAATGAATTGGTTGCATAAAAATGATTAACCCTACCCATATGGATGAACATGTAACTCTATTACGTGATGTAGAAGTAATAACAATACCATTTGGAACTAAAACAAATTTAAAAAAAGGCAACACTGGACATATAACACAAGCTTTAGGTGGAAGTTATACAGTAATGATTGGCGGGAATCTTTTCCGTATTGATGGTAATGATGCTGATGCTATTGGAAAAGAAAAATCTGAAAAAGTACAAAAATCAAATAATATTAATGATTCAGAAATAAATGAAAAAGCTGTATGGGATGTTATGAAGACCTGCTATGATCCAGAAATACCAGTTAATATAGTTGACCTGGGGTTAATATATTCATGCGAATTCAAAACAAAAAACAACGGGGATAAATTAGTGGATATAAAGATGACACTTACTGCACCAGGATGTGGAATGGGCACAGTAATAGCAGATGAAGTAAAACAAAAAGTAAAAAATGTGCAGGGTGTTGACGAAATTAATTTAGAGCTCGTATGGGATCCTCCGTGGGATCAATCAATGATTTCCGAGGCAGCACGATTAGAAATGGGACTTCTTTAAAATTACCTTGAAAAATTTTGATCCCATTCAAATTCGCAATAATTTTCCTATTTATTCTAATATAGATAAACCCTTCATTTATCTTGATAATGCAGCAACAACTCAAAGGCCATCCATTGTACTTAATGAATTAAATAAATACTATACGCAGTTTAATGCAAACGTACATCGTGCAATATATAGTATTGGAGAAAAAGCTACTCAAGCCTATGAAAATGCACGTGAAAAGATAGCCAGATTCATTGGTGCTGATAATTCATCAATTATTTTTACTAAGGGAACCACAGAATCAATTAACCTTGTAGCTTATGCATGGGCAAGAAATAATTTATCTTCAAATGATGAAATATTAGTTACAGAAATGGAACATCATAGTAACCTTGTTCCTTGGCAACTTGCAGCAAAAGCAACTGGTGCAAGTTTAAAATATATTCCCTTAAATGAAGATGGAACTCTTGATCTAAACGATCCTGATAAATATTTCAATAATAAAACTAAATTTGTTGCTGTCATTCACCAGTCAAATGTATTGGGAACAATTAATCCTGTAAAAAAAATTGTTGAGATGGCTCATCATGTAGGAGCAAAAACATTGATTGATGGGGCGCAATGGGTTCCCCATGGACATACTGATCTAAGCCAAATAAATTCGGACTTCTATGCATTTTCAGGACACAAAATGTTAGGGCCAACAGGTGTAGGAATTTTATATGGTAAACCAGAAATTCTTGATGAAATGGAACCTTTTCAGGGTGGTGGTGAAATGATCAAATCAGTTTCTATGAATGATGCAACATGGAATGATATNCCTTATAAGTTTGAAGCAGGAACCCCAAATATTGCTCAGGCCATTGGTTTAGGAGCAGCTGTACAATATATAAATGATTTGGGCNTTGAAAATATTCATCATCATGGTGAGCGATTAACTAAATATGCTATGGATAAATTGAATCAAATCAATGGATTAAAAATTCATGGAAATCAGAAAGAACGGGGNCCAGTAGTTAGTTTTGAAGTTGAAAATATTCATCCCCAAGATTTAGCACAATTTCTTGATCAAGATGGGATAGCTATTCGTGCAGGTCAACACTGTACTCAACCAATTATGGATAAATTAGGTGTGTTTGCTACTANTCGAGCAAGCTTCTATATTTATAATACAGAAGAAGATGTAGATNGTTTTTGTGAAAGTATTGAAAAAACAGCCAGCGTTTTCAAATGATTTTCTTATTTTACTATAGCACTTAAAGTCTAAAAAGGAGTTTGAGCATGAGCGAAAATGGAAGTGAACAAAAAAAATATAAATATATGATTACCATGAGGTGGTATGTAGAAACAGATGAGGAATTAGTATCTGGATCGCAAGAATCCGATCAAAAACTATTAGATTTAGTTCGTCATCGTAGCAATGGTGAACCATGTNTACCTGATTGTCCAACTAGAAATAATGAAGGTTATGCNGTNNTGGATTATCATTATTTTATGGGTGATAAAGATCCATATATGTCNACAGAAATGATTAAAAAATAAATNATATAATGGANACCATCTATCTAGATGACTTTCTTGATNATGGAATTATAAGAGAAAAGTCATTTCGTAAAAAAATATCAGCTATTAATTGGCAAAANTACAATTCAAAACGTGTGATGATAAAAGGATGTACTTCCGTGCCNGTNCCTACTTGGGCNTATTTAATTTTAACTGCTCAACTTGNACAAGTTGCTGATGATATTATATATGGAGAACCATGTTCATCTGTGAAAATTTTTAAACGCAAANCTTAGTTATTATAATGACTGAAAAACGTAATCGAGTTAGCTGGTCTGAGTATTTTATGAATATTGCTCGTGAAGTTGCAACTCGTTCAACCTGTGATAGAAAATCTGTAGGTGCTGTTATTGTTCGTGGCAAAACAATTCTTTCAACTGGTTACAATGGCAGTATTAAAGGAGTAGAGCATTGTGATGATGTTGGACATGAAATGGAAAATGATCATTGTGTAAGGACAATCCATGCAGAAGCAAATGCAATTGTACAGGCCGCAAAACATGGCATTAGAATTGAAGAGAGTGAAATATATGTGACAGCATCACCNTGTTATAACTGTTTTAAAATGATTGCAAATAGTGGAATTAATAAAATTTATTTTGGTGAATTCTATCGTGATGAAAACGTTATTGAATTGGCAAAACTACTAGATATAGGATTAACTGACCTATCTAAATAAATAGATTCTATTTNTTATTTAAATTTGTAACCAATANTTAANCTTTAANAAAATAGAATTTGAANTATTNTTATNCCAAGTATTATCGCTTGCAGAAAAATAATTATCATTATGNAAATTATANACAATAAANANAGTGCTTCCAGGNCGATATTCCCANCGNAANACAAAAGTACCNANAAGATTATTTACCTTNAAATCAGGATTGCTATTATATGAATATGGTTCTAAATCTCTAGTCTTTTCTTCCATCAGTTTATAAAAATTCTTGTAATCCATATCTACAGTAAATGGCTGAAAAAATGCTTCAAATGTTAAATCTGGACTAAATGTCCAATTAAATCTAACTTGGATATCATTCATTATAGCTGCTGAATTAGCATAAATAATATTTGTNCTTACTGAATCTTCTTCAATACCAACCCATTCCATTGACTTTGTTCCNNAATCCTGGAATCCTTCTATCATTAGATTAATATTATCGCGNGGNCGAAATCTTAGATGCAAACCTGATCGATATCCCCAGGGTCGAAACTCTCCACGTCCATAGCCAAGATAGGGTCTTAAAATTAATTTTTTTCGTTTATCTGACTGCAACCAAAGAATTCCATAGCCCTCAGTTTCTGATTTATACACCCATGCCCTATCATCTCTAAACGTATCATCATCATTGTAGGAAGCAAACTCCATATTTAGCTCTCCCCCAAAACTCCAATAAGATTTCAATTGGTTATTTTGTTCAATAGATAANGATTTTGATAAGGTTAGAGCATCCCCTCTTCTTCCTCTAATAAAATATCTAAACTCTAACTCGTTACTTAAAAAATGCCCCCAAGGATCTTGTTTCCTTAAGCCACCATACGATCCATAAAACCAATTATCATTACGATTATTAAATCCAACATCATTAATCTCATATTTATCATCCNTAAAACCAGTAGCAAAATATAAATCCCACCATTTTGGATCAAGATATCCAATGTTAAATCGTGCTCCATTACCTATNATTTCATCTATTTTTGAACGAACTAGTTGACCTTTAAATGTTACCCTATTATCAAAAAACTTAAGAAACCAATCAAGCCCAATTACATTTGCACCACCAAATCTCTTTCGGTTAATATNAGTCATCATAATACCAACTGTTGATACATTGTTTAATACTGGTTGCTCCAAACGACCNATAAAATAATTAGTCATTGGCTCCAACAATCCCTTTTGTTGAATAATTGAATCACCACTTTCATATTCCCAAGTACCATACTCTTCATCTGTAACCGCATCTATAATTCCATATTTAGTTCCTTTTGATGTTTGTCCTAACATTTTTCCGGCGCCTAATATAGTAGTTACATCAGGACGGCTAATTATATTCGCATCATCTGATAATAAAAAGCCTGGCGTTTGTCCAATTCTGCGAGAATGAAATAACTTATATCTGTTTTTAAAAAAAGAACCTCCTTCAATAAAAAAAGGTCTTCTTTCATCGTATTGTGTTTCAAACGCAGTCAAATTCAAAACAGATGGATCTGCTTCTACTTGACCAAAGTCTGGGTTAATTGTCATGTTTAAAGAAGATTTAGCGCTTAAACCATATTTCATATCAATTCCAGCAGAACTAACATTTGATTGATCACTATTACCGTTTAATATGTATGGAAATATTTCAGCTTTTTTTGGTGATGGTATATCCGCTATTCCTTTTAACACTCCATAATATGGGACAAAACCACTAANCCCTTTTGATCTACCTGGCCATTGAACTTCTTCTTGTAATCTGTGAATGTGGCGAACAAATTGAATCCCCCAATCATTATCTGTATTCGCATCAAATTGAAAAACACTTGTTGGAATTTGCATTTCTACTGACCAACCACTATCATGCAAAGCTATTTCAAAATCCCACACTACATCCCACGTACTATTAAAGGCCTCCATCCCTTCACCTGAAATAAATACATCCATCCTGGATCCTAAAGAGTTTACTGCAAACCAATATCCTGTTCGATCATCATTATTGGAATCAAACGCCACACCTATCCAATCCGAATGTGGCCCAAAAGCTTCCATCCATCGATCGCGCCTACTTAACCTTCCCGTAATTTTTTCTGGTTGAGAATCAATATTATCTATGGATACATATATATTATCATTATCATATAGTACTCGTGCGATTGTTCTCTCTGATGGTTGAGCAAGATTATATGGTTCAAACTGAAAGAAATCGCTTTCTTTTAGTGCATTCTTCCATACTTCATCATCAATATTCCCATCGATAATTGGTGGCGTAATAGTCCTGGTTGCAACTACTTCACGAAATCGTAATTGATTTGGGTCTTCAACCTGATAATTATCAGCGAATACATATGCGCAAATAAGTATATAGAATATAATCGCTTTATTTTGGGTCATAAGAGGCAGAGAATATAATCGCGAAATCATTGCAAAAAATATGAAATTAATATTTATTGAGACATATTTTCGGCAACGAGATCTGCTATATCTTTAACTTGGATCTCATTTCGACCTTCAGGAGTAAGGGGTTTCAATCCTTGGTTCATCATACCATAACAAAAGTTACAACCCGTAACAACAGTATCAGCATCAGATTCTACTACTTGCTCAGCGCGAACTAAATGAGTACGCCCTGTAGTTTCTTTCTTCCACCAAAGACCACCACCAGCTCCACAACAAAGNGTGTTTTTTCCAGACTCAGGCAATTCAATAAANTTNTCTGAAGCAGCATTGATTGCAGTTCTTGGNGCATCAACTTCATCAAGCATCCTAGATAAATTACATGGATCATGATANGTNATTTTTCCNGNNGCAGTTTGATTAACCTGNATNCNNCCATCTNTAATNAATTNTTCAATNACTTGAGTATGATGNTCNACNGTATAAGATATTGNATCATATTTACTATATTCTTTTTCCAGATTCANNGCACAATGAGGGCATAATGTGACAACTTTTTTTGCTTCACTCAATTGTTTCATGTTGTGTTCTCTCAACATCGAATACGTNAACTTGTCACCTAGTCGATTGACTGGATCTCCAGAACAATGTTCCTGTTCTAATATACCATAGCTGACATTAGCAAAATCAAGAATTTTGGTAAAGTTTTCAACAGATTTTGTGAATTCAGGGTCTAGCTCATATCGGGCAAAACAGCCTAACCATAAAACATATTCTTTATCAGAGGAAAATTTTGGTAACCTATCCGCTAGAGGGCTAGTTGTTGCACCTTCTGTATTTCCTGTCTCCTGTAAATTGGTAAATAACTTTTGATATTCCTGTGGAACTTTTCCTTCTACNAGTACTTCTAGTCGCCTTATCTCATCAGATTTTTCTACATGATTACCTACTGGACAAACTTCCGTACAGGCTTGACAGGTAGTACATTCCCAACCTGCTTCCACATTAATCTGTGATAAAACATCAACATCCTTTGTATCTAAAAGCGGCTGGCGTAAATCAAGAATAAAATGATGTTTTGGGTCAAGTATACCCCCTCCACGATTTGCAGGACAAACATCAACACAACGACCACATTCCACGCAGGAAAAAATATCAAGAGCCTGATTCTGAGTCATTTTAGTCAGTCCAGCCAACATATCATCCAGCTCTTCTTCTGATCCTTCTAGATCAATATTTACTGGGGTATGATCGGGTTGATCAAAAGGTCTAAAAAATATATTTATTGGAGCAAGAACAAGATGAAGATGCTTTGAGCGAGGGATCAAAAATAAGAAAGCAAGAATAATAACTGAATGAATCCACCAATTAATTTTCCATAGAAAAAGTGGAATTTCCCTTTCACCTATTAAATATGTGACCATTAAAACTACAATAAAGAATGCCACCAATCCTGAAGTAGGAGACAGCTTTCCCAGCGTTTTTGGTTTCGTTACAAATCGACGATAAGCAAGAGCCAAAATACCAATAATGACCAAAATTGAAAATGGTGTAACAATCATCGTATATACTTTGTGGGCTTTAAGGCCCAATAACGGGATGCCAAAACCCTTTGCAAAGTGATCAAGGGTCACCAGCCCAAAAATCACAAATCCCCAGAAAACAAAAGCGTGCATTAATCCTGGCCAAAAGCGACCTTTAACAACTTTCTCATGCAAGAAAACCTCCCGAAACATTCGCCAGAGACGAGCTCCTGTACGATCAAATGGAAGCTTACCCAGCCCTTTAAATACAATAAGTAATCGGCGCATAACTTCATATACAAATGAAGCCAAACATAATGTAATTCCTAAACCGAGAACTATTTTTTCGGCAAAAGAAAAATAAATATCATGCATAAAATTTTATTTGGATTGGATTGCTTCTGTAAGTTTGGGGACAATTTCTAATAGATCTCCTACAACTCCATAATCAGCAATTTCAAAAATAGGTGCTTCCGGATCTTTATTAATTGCCACAATATTTTTTGAGGCTTTCATACCTACTACATGTTGTATGGCCCCNGATATACCCAAGGCCAANTACATTTTTGGAGAGACAGNCTGNCCAGAGCTTCCNACCTGATGTGATGGAGATAACCAACCAGAATCGACTACTGGTCGAGATGATGAAATTTCTGCACCTAACGCTGATGCAAGATCCTGCGCTATTGGAATATTTTCTTCCTTACCAATGCCACGACCTACAGAAACAATCAATTCAGCANCCGTTAGATCAACACCGCCTGATGATTCTTTAAAAGGTGCTTCCGATTCTGTTTTAATCATTGATGAATCTAAATTTATAACAA
Organism: Fidelibacterota bacterium; assembly: GCA_002701785.1. GTDB lineage: Bacteria > Fidelibacterota > Marinisomatia > Marinisomatales > TCS55. The sequence goes on along the minus strand of NZXC01000047.1, from coordinate 3,636 downwards.
CTTCTCTTTTATTTGCGGTACCNGTAGAAGCATTATCTGACAAAAAAGAAGCAGATTGAAAACTAATTAAAAAAGGAGCATCTCCACTTGGACTNATATCGGAAAATAGTTTTGCATTAAACATTTGCTTTGTTAAAGATACGTCCTTTCCATCAAAGTCAATAGCGATGCTATCCGCTAAAAAAGGCCTCATCAATTTTGCGCTTATTTTTGGAACATAATCTCTTACTTGATAAGAATGGCCAAATAAAACATATCTTGGATTTTCCTTATTGATGACTTGTTTGACTGCTTCTGCATATCCATCAGAAGAATAATCATTAAGCAATTCATGATTTACGCTTAATACCTCATCTAAGCTATATCCAGAGGCTTTAGTTGCTAAAGAATCTGCATTCTTTCCCATTACCATAGCACCTGCACTAAGGCCTAATGAATNGGCCATATGCTGTGCCGCAGCAATAGACTCAATCCCCATCCGGTGAATCGTNCCATTATTATCTTCTAAAACAACTAAAATATCCATCTAAATCACTTAAGNAATTTTAATTTCATTCCTAAAAATAGTTACTAATTTTTCAACAACTTGATCAACAGACCCTTCAATCATTACAGTCTCTTTAGCAGTATTAGGGGCATATATTTTTTTGATTGATTGATTTTGATCCCCAACACTTGGTGTAACAACATTAATTTCTTTTTTCTTGGCTCCCATAATCCCTTTTAATGAAGGGTACCTTGGAGTATTGCAACCAGATTGAACACTGATGCTGGCAGGCAAGGACATTGTNACCCACTGGAAATATCCTGCTTCAAGNTCTCGTTTCACTTTAATTTTATTATCCAAAATTTCTGTAGCCATTGCTAAAGTAGCAGTAGACATTCCCAATAATTCTCCTAGGATTACCCCTGTTTGTCCGTATCCTAGATCATCAGACTGCAGTCCGGAAAAAATAATATCAAAGCCTTCTCCTTTAAGTGCATCAGCAAAAAGAGAGGCAGCNGCCAGTGGATCTGTTGGATAATTTCCATCAGTCTGTATATGAATAGCGCGGTCAGCTCCTTTGGATAGAGCTTCACGAATAACTTTTTGCGTCCTATCTGGACCAAGACTTACTACGACAACTTCACCATCATTATTNTTTTCACGAATCTGGAGCGCTTCTTCTAAACCATAATTATCACTTTCATTCATGATATATNCAACTTGAGATTCATCCAACCAATCCTGAGAAGANACTAAAGGAAGTGGTGATTCAGACCCTGGNACTTGTTTAANTAATACTGCAATTTTCATCTATTTCTATATTACTAATATTATTGCGCCAATAATAATCAATTAAAACATCAGCATCCAATAATTGCTTTTTATCAAATNTTTCCTAATTNCATATATCTATTACTAAAATAAACCGACTGGTCGGTTTATTTTAAATAGATAGACTTNCTTTNGCAAGAAAAATATTAAATAGACTGATAACTGTAATAGTAAATTTGTNTTATGCTAACCATATTATTTTTGAAAAGAACCATCATTCTTGCAAATATCTTATTTATAATTGGCACCCTTCTATTGCTATGGAGCATCATTAGGATAATTGCACGCCATTATAATAAAAAATGATATATAAAATTAGTTTAAGCTAGATCACATGAAAAAAATAATATTTGACAGTAGCAAAATACTGTACTAGTTTTGGGAAAGCGATCTTTGAATTGTATAAAAATTCGTTCGTCTTAGAATGAAAAACGTAAAGTTAATTAGATACTTTAAGGAGGTACTAATGAATAGAAATAGGTTATTAGGTCTTTTTCTTTTTATGGCTATAATCATTCCACAGCCTAGTCAGGCGCAGTTAGGTGGGTATTATCATATGGTTAGTGTGTATATAGATTATACATATGTAGTAAGAGAAATGACTGAAGCAGAAGATCCTGGAAATGGATATGCTGTTACTGCTAGTTGGCCAAGCGCTGCTAGTCCCGTATACACTCATGAACTATTAAGCTTTGATGTAGGTGATACTATTGCAGTAGTTCCGGTTCCGCTAATAAATCCTGCTTTGCTACAACTCTATGGTGTAGATCTGTATTTAAATCTGTCAGATGAGGGCGATATGTTTATCAGTGGTACCTATCCAACTATTGGAGTAGAAGACTGTTCAACATCAATAACTATTCCACCAGTGGAAGATCCTGCTACCTATCAATTAGGTGGTGAGCCTGTCGTTGATGAAGCTGCAGGAACTGCTACTTGGGGTTTTGGAATCGTGACTTCTGGAATTTTTGCTAATCAGATGTACGCTCCTGATTTAAATGTTGAAGAAGAAGGTGTTAATTTTGGTATTGGAACAGAACAAACCTGCTGGGGAATGATTACTGCACAATACGATGCCAATTTTGAAAGAATTGAAAGTGCAGAAGTTTACTGGGAAGCGCAAGATGGTGTAGAGACCACATTAGGTGTTGATACAGAAGGAAACCTTAATAGAGTATTTGGTGTTACTGGTGCTTTTGGTGACTATACAACAATTCCTTATTTAGCAACTTTAAATCCTGCAATTAACGTAGGAACATATCCAATGATCGGCGCTCCAGGTGCTGATGTGAATGGCGATGGAACAATTGATGGCGATGATGGTTTTATTCCTAATCCAGAATTGGAATGGGGTTACATATTTGATCCCAATGGAGGAGATGGCGCGCCATTTACTGGTGATGAACCATTTCAATTTACAGGATATTACTTTACCGGTAATGCTTTAGCCGCACTCGGCGCTTTGGCTACTACGTTTGGTCAATTTTCTGACCCAGCAATATTACTCGACACTGATGGAGATGGCGTACCTGATACGCATCCATGGATAGTCTACTATATGCAGCAAGGGCTTGACCAAGTATCAGCCTTGGTGGCTACAGCAGATTCATTAGCTGACTTAGGGATGCAAGGACTTGCTACTACTACTTTTGGACTTCCTGCAGCAAACGCAGCTGCATTGGGAGCCGCTGTTGGGGCATATGCAGGAACAACTCTTACAGCATTGCTAACAGCTGGAGTTGAAACTGTCTCTGCAATAACTCAGACAGCACAGGCAACTGGTGCATACGCTGTTGGAGCACTGGCGTCAGCTGGTGTGCAAGTGGATGACTCTGATCATGATTATGGCGCACCTATTAATTCTTTAGCGAACGCTGGATGTGAAGCTGGCGCTACTGGTTGGGCAAGCTATCCTAATGCAAATAACCAAGCAATGATTGGTACAGGTGAAGGCATGTACAATAGTGAAGATACCTTTGTTGCATTTGAAGGTGATTCAGCACGGAAATTGTGGGGCCTGTATTCTGGTGGAGAAAATATGGAAAATAACTTTTACCAAGAATGGTCTGGCGTGTATCAAGGTGGAGAAACATTTAATGTTTCTGCCATGTTTTATACGCATAGTGCAGATGACTTAAATCAAGGTAATTCCTATGGAGTTCTGTTTGCTAAGTATTTTGATGCAAGCTGGGGTATGATGGGCTGGGATACAGTGCAATTTAGAGGCGCTACGCCAGATGAATGGCATGCGCTTTCATTAACTGCAACTGTTCCTGAAGCACCTGCTGTTGTTCAAGTTGGTGTAATGCATTATCAAC
>NZXC01000057.1 GCA_002701785.1 Fidelibacterota bacterium | reverse complement strand
TTCTGTATCTTCACCAAAAAGTTCACTAATTGATACTGTTTTATCATCACTTACACCAAGTTCATTATCATTCTCAGATTCATAGTCCTCATTGATCGATGCGACTAATGATTCTAGTTGCTCATTGCCTTTTACAAGATTATCAATCTGGGATAATATATCATTAGTAACTTCAGGAGACTTAACAAGACAGAACTCAAGTTGAGCAGTACTTTGTAATAAAGAACGAGCCCGATCTGAATCTTGTATACCTGCTAATTCGACAATAATTCTTCTATTACCTTGTTTTTGTATAGTTGGTTCAGATACTCCAAATTGATCAACACGATTTTGAAGTATTTCTAATACACGATTAATAGCATCATCTGCTTGTTCTTTTAAACTAGCTACTATATCATCAGGTTTAGCACCATAGTCCACATCATAATAACGAGGCAATCGAAGACTATTATTAGAAACACTATTAGCAAATACAGTAAAGAAATCTTGCTGTGTATTTTCTTTGAGACTATTTCGAACTTCTGCTATTGTACGTTCAAATTTTGCGTCTTTATTAATTGCTAATGTGGATATAAGAGTAGGAAGATCTACTTCAAGAACAATGTATATGCCTCCCTTTAAATCTAATCCTTGTTTGATAATATCATTTTCTAGGGTTTCAAGAGTCCCTAGTTCTCTCATTTCTTCTTTCTCATCCAATGAGAGCATCTGATATTTAACAGAAGGCCATAGGGTTATGAGTGCCCAAGCGAGCACCAAACCAATTATAATATATCTTGGTGTAAGGTTTTTTGACATAATCACTTCTTTTCTATGCTAACAAAAAAGCCTGCGAATATACCGAGCATAAGATAGACGTGCCAAATTTTATTTATTCAATTGATTTATTTTAAAATATTTAATTCTTGTCCAACTTCAATAAATATTGATATAGCTTTTGAAAGTTGATTCATTTCCATTTCTGCAGATATTTGTACTCGTATTCTCGCCTGGTTTTTCGGTACTACCGGGTAAAAAAACCCAACCACATATATGCCCTTATTTAATAATAATTCAGCCGTCTTTTGAGCTAGGATAGCATCATGTATCATAATAGGAATGATTGGATGAGTACCCATTTTAATTTTAAACCCAGCATTTGTCATTTCTTTTCTGAAATAATTAGTATTGTTTTCTAGCTTATCTCTTAAATCAGTGGATGTAGAAATAATATCAAAAGCTTTTATACCTGCAGCGACTATTGATGGAGCAAGTGTATTAGAAAAAAGATAAGGACGTGATCGTTGTCTTAATAGATCAATAATTTCTTGTTTTCCAGTTGTAAAGCCACCTGATGCACCACCTAATGCTTTACCAANCGTTGAGGTCCAAATATCTACTTTNTCCATAACTCCACAATNCTCAGCAGATCCGCGACCAGTCTTTCCAATAAACCCTGTAGCATGNGAGTCATCAACCATAACCATAGCATTGTATTGTTGAGCTAATTCAGTTATTTTATCTATCTTTGCAATANTTCCATCCATAGAGAAAACACCATCTGTTGCGATCATTATATTGCGAAATTTATCTCTTTCACTAAGTTTTAATTCTAGATCATCTATATCATTATTTTTAAAACGATATCGTTTTGCTTTGCTTAGTCTGATACCATCAATGATTGAGGCATGATTTAATTCATCAGAAATAATTGCATCATCTGCNCCCAATAACGTTTCAAAAAGGCCACCGTTTGCATCAAAACATGATGTATAAAGAATCGAATCATCTGTTCCAAAAAACTTAGATATTTTTTTNTCTAATTTTTTATGAATATGCTGTGTTCCACAGATGAAGCGAACAGAAGACATTCCAAAACCATATTTTTCTAAGGCATCTTTGGCNNCTTCTTTTATTTCTTTATTATTGGATAATCCTAAGTAGTTATTAGAACAAAAGTTTAACGCATCACCGTTCTCCTNAGTATTTATTATTACACCTTGTGGAGTAGTTATAGTGCGTTCATTTTTATATAATCCTTCAGCTTTTATTTTAGCTAAATCTTCAACAAATATATTTTGCTCTTTAATCAAATCANNTCCATTCTAAAATTACCTTGCCACATTTACCNCTTTCAGCTATTTCAAAAGCTGATTGGAAATCATCAGGTTTNAATTTATGTGTTATTATTGGAGATATATCGAGNCCACCACGNATTAATTGATTCATNTTGTACCAAGATTCAAACATTTCTCTACCATAAATTCCTTTTATATTTAGACCTTTAAAAATTATTTCATCCCATTTGACTAATNTATCATTTGGAAGTATACCTAGTAGTGCGATTTTGCCACCATGATACATTGTGCGTATCATATCTTGTAATGCATTAGGATTACCTGACATTTCAAGTCCAATATCAAAACCGTTAGAAATCCTTAATTCTTCAAAGCAATCTTCAATANTTTCTTTATTTATATTTATTGTTTTATCAGCACCCATCTTTTCTGCNAGTTTTAATCTGAAAATATTGTTATCACTNACAACNACGTTTCTTGCNCCCAANATTTTACATATTGAAGTAGCCATACATCCGATAGGNCCTGCACCAGTTATTAAGACATCNTCAGCAACCATTGAATAACTTAGAGCNCAATGAACTGCATTCCCTAGTGGATCAAAACATGATGCTATATCTATATTAATATCTTTATGCACTGGCCAAATATTACTTTCTGGTAAAGATAAATATTCAGCAAATGCTCCGTCACGATCAATTCCAATTCCAATAGTTTTATGACATAAATGTCGCATACCAGCTCGACAGTTTCGACAATATCCACATGTAATATGCCCCTCTCCAGAAACTATATCTCCTTTTTTATAGTGAGTTACGCCATTACCAATTTTTTCTACTATTCCCATGAATTCATGACCAATGATTATAGGTGTATTAATATTATTTTGAGCCCATTTATCCCATTGGTAAATATGAANATCTGTTCCGCAAATTGCAGTTTTTTGAACTTTGATCAATATATCATTTGTGCCTAATTCAGGAATTGGCATTTCTTCTATGGAAAGGCCATGTTTTGGATATTTTTTCACTAACGCCTTCATATTAACCTATAATTTGATCATAAAATATTTTATTAATGATATCATTTTAAATTTTTTTATTTAAACGTATTAAAAGTTTAATAATATATCCAGCAACCTACTTGTTAAACTTTTATTACGAAATTAAATTACTCTTGTTTTGTAGGTATATAAATATATTCCTTAATTATAATAATGGCCAAAATAATTGCTTTAACAAATCAAAAAGGTGGAGTTGGTAAAACAACTTCTTCTGTAAATATTGCTGCAAGCCTTGCTGTTAGTGAGTTCAATACATTACTTCTTGACATGGATCCTCAAGCAAATGCTTCTACAGGAATCAGTGAAATAATAATAAAAAATTCTGGATATACGGTTTACGATACCTTGGTAAATCAAATCTCAATTAAAGATGTTATTACAAAAACTTCATTTGAATATTTAGACATAATATTATCAACAAATGACCTTGTTGGAGCTGAAATTGAGTTAGTGAGTGTGATAGCTAGAGAATTAGAGCTTAAAAAAGCATTAAAAACAATTAAAAAAAATTATGATTACATTATAATAGATTGTCCTCCATCTCTTGGTCTATTAACATTAAATTGTTTAACTGCTGCAGATGAGTTAATTATCCCAATCCAAGCAGAGTACTATGCATTAGAAGGCTTAGGGCAACTATTAAATACTATTCGTTTAGTTCAACAACATTTAAATAAGAAATTAAATATTGCAGGTGTTTTAATAACAATGTTTGATGGAAGATTAAATCTATCCAAACAAGTTTTAGATGAAGTTAAGAGCTATTTTGGTGATAAGTTATTTGAAACAGTCATTCATCGAAATGTTCGACTTGGTGAGGCTCCTAGCTATGGTAAGCCAGCTTTATTATATGATGCAAATTCAGTTGGGACACAAAATTATATGCAATTAATTGAGGAGATAATTGATAATGGCCACTAAGCGCTTAGGTAGGGGATTAGAAGCATTAATACACGGTCCAAATGATAGCCCTCCAATAAAACCTGGAGTAATGGAAATTCCGCTTGAAGATATACTTGCCAATCCGTTACAGCCTAGAAAAGATGGATTAGATGAGAAAAGCCTTCAAGGTTTAGTTGCTTCTATAAAAAGAAAAGGTGTAATTACTCCGATTACTATCAAAGAAGATGATGGAAAATATGTATTAATTGCAGGTGAAAGACGTTTAAGAGCATCTAAATTAGCAGGATTGAAAGTTATTCCAGGTTATATAGTATCTATTTCTAATGAATCCGAATTAATGGAAATTGCATTGATTGAAAATATTCAACGTGAAAATTTAAACTCTATAGATGAAGCGGAAGGATATGCAATATTGCAAAGCAAATTTAACTATTCGCATGATAGTATAGCAAAAGCAGTTGGAAAAAAGCGTGTGACGATTTCAAATGCTTTACGTTTATTAAAATTACCAAGAAATATAATAAATAGTTTGCGTAGTCAAAAAATCTCTGCGGGACATGGCCGTGCTATATTAATGATGAATACTATCACGGGAATGAACAAATTGTATAATTTGATAATCGCAAAAAAACTTAGTGTTCGAGAATCAGAAGCGATTGCAAAGGGAAGATCATCTGGGAAGATTAAAATTGCTTCCAAAAAATCAAAGAAAACCACGTCTCCTATAAAGATGGTAGAAGATGAATTAATCACAATATTAGGTACTAAGGTAGAAATTCATTATTTAAAAAATGGTGGAGATATTGAAATTCATTTTTTTTCTGATGATGACTTTGATAGAATTTTAGATTTGCTACGATCCATTGGATAATAGATAGATGAAACCTTCCAAATATACTGTTTTACTAATTCCAGATAATGAGTCTGATGGGAAAAGCTTTTCTTTTGATAGGAGTTGGCTATTCCTAATTACAGTAATTATAATTTCACTTTTTAGTATAATTATTTTTGCAGGGTATTTCTTTATTCCAAAATCAATTGAGTATCAAAAAATGAAAGAGGATTATAATAAATTGGCAATGGAACGAGTAAAAGTCATGGGGCTTTTCCATGATTTACAGCGCCTACAGCAAATGGATGAGTTATTGAGAAAAAATCTTGGATCAGAAGTTGATTTATCTTCTTTTGAAAATGGATTAGATAGCTTAAGTGAAGCTTCAATAATAAACAATCATAATAATCAATATTCGACAAATCAAATAAGNAACATTCCAACAAAAGCACCCATTGATGGATATATAACTCAGAGGATGATCATTCGACCTCATATTTGGAAAAGTAATCATTATGGTATAGATATTTCTGTTAAGGAGGGAGCTCCAGTTGTTGCATCAGCTTCAGGAGTAGTTATCTTTTCTGGTTGGTCAACTGATTTAGGTAATATGGTAATTATTTATCATGGAAATGATTATTTTACGTTTTATGGCCANAATCAAGTAAATCTTGTAGATAAAAGAGANATNGTGAATCGAGGAGATGTTATTTCTCTTGCAGGAAATACTGGTATTTCTTCTGGTCCACATTTACATTTCGAAGTTTGGGAAGGTTCGAACCCTCTGGATCCNTTGAATTTCTTCCCAGAGTATAATGAGAAAAATTTAAGTGTAGAATAAAATGGCTAAAATAGATTTTAAAAATGTTCAAACAATGATTGGTGCTGGAGCTGTTGTNAATGGACCAATTACCTTAAAGGGTGGAATCATTATTTATGGTAAAGTATATGGTGATATACAAACGGATGGTCCTCTGCGAATTACTATTTCTGGTCAGGTTTTTGGNAATGTTCAAGCAATTGATGCTCATATTGGAGGTAGTATCAAAGGAGACATCACAGTAACAAATAAAATTGTTTTGGGTAGTAAATCCGAGATAACTGGTGATTTAATTTACCGTAGTCTAATAATAGAAGATGGAGCTCAATTTGAAGGTTCGTGTAGTGTTATTGGCAATAAAAAGAATGTTGAAGATTCTTCTGTAAAGAAAGATTTAAAGCCCAGATTTACAATAGCTTCCTCTCCATCTGATTCAAATGCCTGAATTAAAAGAAAGTTCTAATAAAAATTTTTTTTATTATTTACAAAGATATCTATTACAATCGGCCCCAGCTGCATCTGCTTCTTATACATTAATAGGTGGTGTGATTATTTTTGGTATGATTGGTTTTTATCTTGATAATCGAAATGACACCATGCCTTGGCTTACCTTGTTAGGACTAATTATTGGATTAGTGATAGGATTTTATGCAATAGCAAAAACATTGTGGGCGAAATAATTGATAAAATTAGTTATTTATATTAGCATGATATGTTTTGGAACCTGGGGATTATTAAGCTCAGTTTTTCCTGAAATTAGTACTGAGATTTTTTTAGGGATGATTTTCCCATGGATGATCTTTTTATTTTCTGTATTAATAACTCAATTTATCCACATTAAATCTTCTTTAAATCTCACAAAATATTTTAGTATTGCTATTATTATGAAAATGATCCTTTATGGAATTATAATAGTAGCTATTTTTACTTTTATATCTTTTAATCCCATACCATTTATTATTAGCTTCACAAGCTATTATTTAACGCTTCATTTAACGGAAGCTTTTATTGTAAGATCATTTATAGATAATAATTAATTATATTTAAAAAATTATATGTTAGTTAGCTCTGGCGGACATGAAGCACAAAGTGTGATGGAAAAAGTTGGTGATAACATTATTCACCATGTTTCTAATTCAGATATTCATCACCCTATTTTTCACTTACCACATTTATTTAATATAGATATGTCTGTAACTAAACATGTATTAATGCTATGGGTGGTAGTTTTTTCTGTTTGTTTGTTTGTTATTTTACCGGTTCAACAATTTATTAAGCAGAAAAAATTGATTCCTTCTGGTATAATGAATTTATTAGAAATTGTTGTAACGTTTGTACGCGATACAATTATTAAGCCAAATGTTGGACCAAAATGGGTTAATAATTGGGCTCCACTTATCCTAACTTTCCTATTTTTTATTTTCTTTGCCAATGCAATTGGTATGCTACCTATCTTTGATTTATTAGGGGTTATAAACAGGTTTATTTTACACGTACCTGCGGATGATAGTCATAATTTTATAAATGGATTACTTCATGGAGGGCCCACCGTCACAGGAAATTTTAATGTAACGGCAGCTTTGGCAATAATAACTTTTTTTTCTATAATTATTGCTGGGGTTCGTGCACATGGATTTATTCAACATTGGAAGAATCTTGTTCCAAGTGGGCTTCCGGGTTTTGTATATGTTATTCTTATTCCTATTGAGATTATAGGAATGTTAGTAAAGCCTTTCGCTCTTACTATGCGATTGGCTGCTAATATGACAGGAGGTCATATAGCGCTATTAGCGATTTTGTCATTTATGGCTATTTTTGCTGATATGTTTCATAGTGTGTTTGCTGGTATTGGTGTTGCTATTATTTCTATTCCTATGGCTGCAGCAATTTCCGGTTTGGAAATAATTGTTGTTATTGTACAAGCGTATGTTTTTACGCTACTATCGGCTGTGTTTATTGGTATGGCCATTAATGTTCATCATTAACTAAAATGAAAGAGAGGTAAAATAATGGAAGTTCTTCATTATTTTGGGGCCGCAATTGGTCTAGGTATAATTGTTGTAGGTGCTGGTCTAGGAATTGGTCGTTTTGCAGCAGCAGCAGCAGATGGAATTGCTAGACAACCAGAAGCAGCAGATAAAATTACTGCTGCAGTAAATTTACCTTTATTCTTACTTGAAGGTGTTGCTATTCTAGCTGAAGTATTTATTCTGCTAATTGTTTTAATGAAATAATTAGATAGTCATAATTAATAGCAAAGGAGCTTATTGTGGATAATCCACTAGTACAATTGGATCCAGGGTTATTTATCTGGACTATTATTACTTTTTTAATTCTCCTTGGATTGCTGTCAAAGTTCGCTTGGAAACCTTTATTACATGCATTAGAAAAAAGGGAGAATGAAATTGCACAATCCCTTGAAGATGCAGAGAAGGCTCGAAAAGAACTTGATCGCCTTACATCTGAAGGGGATGAAATAATTGCAAAAGCTAGATCTGAAGCCCAAGCTATTGTAGGTGAAGGAAAAAAAGCTGCTGATCAATTAAAAGAAAGTACTTTACTTAAAGCAAAAGAAACGGCGGCAGCAAACCTGGATGATGCTAAAGAGCAGATTAAGATGGAAAAGGAAAAAGCAATTGCTGAAATAAAAGGAGAAGTAGTTGGCTTATCATTATCTATAGCTGAGAAATTGGTTAAAAAGAATCTCAATGAAGAAGATAATAAATTATTAATTAATGAATCATTAAATAATATAAAAGGGTATGAAGCATAAGGAAAGAAATAAACATATTGCTTCGGTGGTTATGAAAATATCCAAAGAACAAAATGTAGTAGAAGATGTTCAAGAATCGATTGGTTTGATTAATCACCTATTAAAAGATAATGCTCAATTGCGCTGGTTTCTTCATTCAAAAAGATTTTCTGTGAATCAAAAAAGTGAATTAATTCATTCTGCTTTTAAGGACTTAGTTCATCCGATAATTCAAGAATTAATTATTATAAATGCTGATGATAATCCAATTATGTTTTTTCGTGATTTTTCATTTTACTTTAATTCTTTGGTTAAGGATGAATTAAATATTGCAACAGTTACAGCTCATACAGCAGATGAGTTACCTAATGAAGAAAAAGACAATCTTCGATTACAGATAGAAACAATTATTGGTAAAAATACTGAATTATCTACAGTAGTTGACGCTTCTCTTATAGGAGGGTTAAAGCTAAGAATTGATAATATTTTTTTTGATGCTTCTATAAAAACAAAAATGGAAAATCTTAGAAAAGATTTACTTCAATAATAATTTATTTAAGGGAAATTATGGATATTAATACAGATAACATTACGGCATTATTAAAAGAGCAAATTGCAAAGTTTGAAGGTACAGTTGACGTCAGTGAAGTAGGGGAAGTTATTTCAGTCGGGGATGGTGTTGCTAGAGTCTCTGGGCTGGAAAATGTGATGAGTTCAGAATTAGTTAAATTGCCTAATGATACGTTTGGAATGGCATTGAATTTAGAAGAAGACAATGTTGGCCTTGTATTATTTGGTGATAGCAGCTTAGTTAAAGAAGGTGATTTAGCAAAACGAACTGGTCGAGTTGTAGAAGTTCCAGTTGGTGAGGCAATGGTAGGACGTGTAGTTGATCCGTTAGGACAAGCAATGGATGGAAAAGGATCCATTAATTCAAAAGACTCGCTCCCTATTGAAAGAAAAGCCCTAGGTGTTATGGCTCGTCAACCAGTTAAAAAGCCACTTCAGACAGGTATTAAGCCCATAGATAGCATGGTTCCTATTGGTCGAGGGCAAAGGGAACTGATTATTGGTGATCGTCAAACGGGAAAAACAGCAATAGCCGTAGACACCATAATTAACCAGAAATACACCCATGAAACTAATGATCCAGTTTATTGTATTTATGTAGCTATTGGGCAAAAGGCATCAACCGTAGCATCTATTGTCTCTGAACTTGAGGAAGCAGGAGCAATGGATTATACAACAGTTGTTGCCGCAAATGCATCTGATGCTGCACCCTTACAATTTATTTCTCCTTATTCAGGTTGTGCTATGGGAGAATATTTTAGAGATAATGGTAAGCATGCGTTAATTATTTATGATGATTTATCCAAACAAGCTGTAGCGTATCGTCAAATGTCCCTAGTCTTGCGTAGGCCTCCTGGTCGTGAGGCTTATCCTGGAGATGTTTTCTATCTTCATAGTAGGTTGCTTGAACGTGCTTCAAAACTATCTGAAGAACTTGGAGGAGGATCTCTTACAGCCCTTCCAATTATTGAAACACAAGAAGGGGATGTTGCTGCATATATTCCTACTAATGTTATATCTATTACAGATGGACAGATTTACCTTGAAACTAATTTATTTAATTCAGGTGTCCGTCCAGCAATTGATGTAGGTTTATCTGTATCACGTGTTGGCGGCAATGCTCAAGTAAAAGCAATGAAAAGTATTGCTGGAACGCTAAGGTTAGATTTGGCTCAATTCAGAGAACTTGAAGCATTTGCAAAATTTGGATCTGATTTAGATAAAAGCACTCTTGCTCAGTTAAGGCGTGGTGAACGTATGGTGGAAATATTAAAACAAAAGCAGTATTCCCCTATGAATATTGATAAGCAAATAGCAATTATATTTGCAGGAACAAAAGGTCATTTAGATGAAATTCCTTTAGATAAAGTTTCTGAATTTGAATCTGCTTTATTTGATTATTTAGATGCCAATAACTCTAAAGAATTAGAAACATTAAGAACTGAAGGAGTCATGTCAGAAGAGATGTCTGATATTTTGGATAAATCAATTAGTCAATTTAAAGATGGTTTTATAGCTTAATATTAAAATGGCAAATCTAAAGGATATACGAGATCGAATTAAATCTGTAAGAAGCATCCAAAAGGTTACTAAAGCAATGAAGATGGTTGCTGCTGCAAAGATGCGTAAAGCTCAGGAAAGAATGGAACAAGCTCGACCTTATACAAATCGTTTAGTAAATGTCATTCATCATTTATTACCAGATGTTAATCGTGCTCTTCTACCGTTATTAGATATTAGACGTATTCAAAGAGTTGGGTATGTTGTTGTGACATCAGATAGAGGTTTGGCGGGTTCATTTAATACCAATGTTGTTAAGAAAGCAGAGTTAGAGATTAATGAGATTGGTAAGGAAAATGTTGATTTATTTTGTATTGGGAAAAAAGCTAAGGATTATTTTACTAGAAGAAATTATAACATTATCCAATCCCATATAGAGTTTTGGAATGATTTAGAGTTTCAACACGCAATAAAGATGGGTGAAAAAATTATTAATCATTTTGTATCTAAAAAAGTCGATGAGATTCATGTTTGTTATAATGAATTTGTTAACGTTGCAACTCAAACTATCCAATCAGAGCAATTGCTCCCATTAGAATATAATCAAGAGGAGAGCTCCTCTGTTTCTAATCGGCTTTATGAGCCTTCTAAAGAAAAATTAACGAAATCATTAATTCCTCGACATTTAAATGTTCAAATGTGGAAATATTTATTAGAGTCCTATGCCAGTGAGCAGGCTGCGCGGATGATTGCAATGGAAAATGCGACAGATAACGCTGAAGATATGGTTAAAAATCTAACACTTGAATTTAACAAAGCTCGACAAGCGTCAATTACGAAAGAAATGCTGGAGATAGTTGGCGGAGCTGAAGCATTGAAGTAATAAAGGAATACTTATGGAAAATATTGGAAAAATATCTCAAATAATGGGTGCAGTAGTTGACGTGACTTTTGAAGATGGGAAAGTACCAGAAATAATGAATGCATTAAACGTTGATAGAGGCGATGAGGGAGATCTAATCCTAGAAGTTGCTCAACATCTAGGAGACTCGACTGTTCGTACGGTTGCGATGGATTCTACAGATGGATTGGTGAGAGGAGTTGATGCTAAAGATACGGGTAAACCAATTTCAGTTCCTGTTGGCCCGGAAACATTAGGAAGATTATTTGATGTTACTGGTAATGTAATTGATGGGAAAGGTAAAGTTTCCGCAGAGAAAGAATATCCAATTCATCGTTCTGCTCCCAAACATGAAGACTTATTACCCTCAACAGAAATGTTAGTTACCGGCATTAAAGTTGTGGATATGATGGAGCCATATACAAGAGGAGGTAAAACGGGCCTATTTGGAGGGGCAGGTGTTGGAAAAACTGTTTTAATTCAAGAATTGATTAGAAATATTGCCACAGAACATGGGGGCTACTCTGTCTTTGCTGGTGTAGGAGAAAGGACTAGAGAAGGAAATGATTTATACAATGAAATGACTGAATCAGGCGTAATTAAAAAAACTACCATGGTTTTCGGACAAATGAATGAACCTCCAGGAGCAAGATTAAGAGTAGCTCTTACCGGCCTAACAATGGCTGAGTATTTTAGAGATGATGAAGGAAAAGATGTATTATTATTTATAGATAATATTTTTCGATTTACTCAAGCAGGATCAGAAGTTTCTGCATTATTAGGTAGGATGCCTTCTGCAGTTGGTTACCAACCTACTCTTGGTACTGAGATGGGAGATTTACAGGAAAGAATTACTTCTACGAAAAATGGATCAATTACTTCTGTACAAGCTGTTTATGTACCAGCAGATGATTTAACTGATCCAGCACCTGCTACAGCTTTTGCACATTTGGATGCAACTTCAGTTTTAGAAAGAAAAATAGCTGAACTTGGTATTTATCCTGCTGTTGATCCGTTAGCGTCAACTTCTAGGATTCTAGATCCTCGTGTAATAGGTGATAATCATTATAATACTGCGCGCGAAGTTCAAAACATTCTTCAAAAATACAAGGACTTACAGGATATCATTGCAATTCTAGGTATGGACGAGTTATCCGATAATGATAAACTTTCAGTATCTAGAGCACGAAAAATTCAAAGATTTATGTCGCAGCCATTTTTTGTTGCGGAGCAGTTTACCAATGTTGAAGGTAGATATGTAGAGCTTGAGGATACTATTGCTGGTTTTAGCGCTATTTTGAATGGAGATGTTGATGAATATACTGAAAATGCTTTTTCCTATGTCGGGACAATTGATGAGGCAATTGAAAAGGGTAAAAAATTAGCAGCTTGATGGGTCATTTTACTTTAGATATAGTAACTCCAACACAAAATCTGGATGTAATTGAGGTCAATTACGTTAGATGCCCTGGAATCGATGGTTCTTTTGGGATAATGGCCAATCATCAGGATGGTGTGTTTAGCCTCGATATTGGAGAAATAATGATACAAAGTGAATCCGATACTAAATTTTATTCAATAAGTGGTGGTTTTGCAGAAATCAATGAAAATGAAGTTTGTTTATTAGTTGAAACGATTGAAGTTTCATCCGATATTGATATTTCAAGGGCTGAATCTGCATTGCAAAGGGCAAACGAACGTAAGACTAAAAGGAATGAAGAAGATCTTGATGAAGTTCGTATGGAAAGTTCGTTATCAAGGGCATTAAATCGATTGCGAGTTGCAAATAGGTAATTTGAGATATAATCATAGATCAACCGCCCGTAAATTTGGGCGGTTTTTTTTTATTAATAACTATGAATAGAAGAACGCATACATGTGGAGAATTAACATCTGCCAATATTAGTGAGAAAGTATCATTAAATGGTTGGGTGAATGCTGTACGATTCCATGGTCAGGTAGTATTTGTAGATATTAGAGATCGATATGGTAAAACGCAGATTGTTTATGATCAAGAAAGTTTTAAGGGTGATTTTCAATTAGTTAAAAAATTATCTATGGAAGATGTCCTTTCGGTAATGGGTGTTGTTCAGAAAAGAGATAAAAATGCTATAAATCCAAATATAGCAACAGGCGAAGTTGAAGTTGTTATTTCTGATCATGAGATTTTGAATGAAGCAAACCCTCTTCCTTTTATGATCACTGATCGTAATAGCGCTGAAGAAGATCTTCGATTAAAGTATCGATTTCTGGAATTACGAACAAATGAATTACAGAATAATATAGAAGTTCGACATAGAACATATCAAGCAGTACGAACCTTTCTTTCAAATAATGACTTTTTAGAAGTCGAAACACCTGTACTCATGAAATCCACCCCTGAAGGAGCACGAGATTATTTAGTTCCAAGTAGAATGCATAATGGAAAATTTTATGCTTTACCACAATCTCCACAGATGTATAAGCAGTTATTAATGATTTCTGGATTTGATAGATATTTTCAAATAGTAAAATGTTTTCGAGATGAAGATTTAAGGGCTGATCGACAACCTGAATTTACCCAAATAGATATTGAAATGTCTTTTGTAGATGAAGATGATGTGATGGGAAAATGCGAGGAATTAACTAGATATATTTTTAATAAAGTGCAAAATATTGATTTAGTGAAACCATTTCCAAAGATGACTTATGATGATGCAATGTCAAAGTATGGTACAGATTGTCCAGATTTACGTTATGATTTATTATTAAATGATTTTAAACCATTTTCAGATAAAAGTGAATTCAAAGCATTTAATTCAGTTGAATGCGTTATGGGAATTGTTGTTCCAGGTGGTGCTAATTATTCTCGAAAAGATATTGACAATTTTACAGAACATGTTAAGAGATATAGAGCCAAGGGTTTAGCATGGATGAAAGCTGATGAAGATAAATTAACTGGAGGTATTTCCAAGTTTTTTAATGATGATTTACATACTGAAATTAGAAAAAATCTTAATATAAATGATGGTGATATTCTTTTTATTATTGGTGATGATAATAAAATAACTCAATTATCATTAGGAGCACTACGTATTGCAATTGCTAGAAAAGAAGAGTATGCAGAATCGAAAGAATTCAAGCCAGTATGGATAACAGATTTCCCTATGTTTGAGTACAGCCCTGAAGATAAACGTTATCATTCTCTTCAACATCCTTTTACGCAACCAAAATCTGATGATTTGGAGAAGCTAAAAGTTTCACCAGAATCTATTCCTTCTAAACAATACGATTTAATAATTAATGGCTATGAGGTAGCAGGCGGTTCAATTAGAATTCACAATTCTGAACTACAAAAAGCTATTTTTGATATACTTGGTATTAAAAGAAATGAAGCCAAAGAAAGATTTGGTTTTTTCATAGATGCTCTTAAATATGGGACGCCACCTCATGGTGGAATAGCCTTTGGGTTTGATAGGTTAGTTATGTTACTTGCAGGTACAAATAATATCAGAGATGTTATTGCATTTCCCAAAACCACGTCCGCTATGTCATTAATGGATGGTGCACCAAGCTCTGTTTCTAATGCTCAGTTAAAGGAATTAGGAATTCAAATTAAAAAATGATTCCAATTCAATGCATCTATAGTGATGCTTTACTTATAATATGACCTTTATTAATTATTATTCAATTATCCATTTTATAATTTGGTTTATTTACGGAAAATATTTTAAAAAAAATTGGCCATTATTTCTGTTTTTATCTGTTGGATGGGAAATAATTGAATTATTTATTCCATTTAACTTTGCAATTGAAACTACAATAAATAAGACGACTGATATATTTATGAATATTATAGGATATTCTTTCGGTATATTTTTAAAATAATTAATATTAATGGTAGATAAAATTATTATTACAGCTTTGCAGGATGAGGCTAATCCAATTATAGAGTTTTATAATTTAACAAGAGATGCAAAACAACCTGATTTAAAAGTTTATACAAATAATAAATACAGTCTTTTAGTAACAGGTGTAGGTAGAAAAAAAGTAATAGATACATTACCTATTTATTTAAATCGAATATATAGCAGCAATAGTATATTAATAAATGTTGGTATAGCTGGAGGCAGTCCTTCTTCTACTAAAATAGGGAATATTTATTATATAGAAAAATTAACTAGTGATTTTTTTAAGAAAGAATATGTGTTTCCTGCAACAGATAATATTATAATTCCTAAAATTGGTTTAACAACTGTAGAAAAAAATATTAATAAAAATGATAATATTATTTATAAAGAATTAGTAGATATGGAAGCAGCAGTAATTACTGATATAGCAATAAAGTATCTTGACTTATCTAAAATTAAGATCCTAAAAATTGTTTCTGATCATATGAATATTATGGATTGGTCTAATTTAAATATTAGAAAATTGATACAATCTAATATAGAATCAATTTCTTCTTTAATTAAACTAAATGAATGATTTTTATTACTTTATTCAAAGAGAATTGTTGCATTATTTAACAATTCTTTAGCCTTTTCTTGTTCAAAAAGATTTTCCGGCATAGCATCTGGTAATAATGATGGATCTCCTTTTATAATGAATTCTAAATCTTCTTCAAATAGTTCACGATTACCTAGCTTAGTATGGTAGTACTGCGCTCTTAAAACCCTTGTTCCAAAAAAGTTTGGATTATCTAATAAAGATTTATCAAAATTCAATTTTGCCCTATCAAGCGGTACTCCGGGCAACCTAGAATAAAACATTCCAAAAAATCTTCTAGGACCACCATAATAGTAATCTTCATCCAATGTTGAAATCCGATGCATTGCAATCTCGAGGATTTCTCTTGAACCAATTCTATCAATAACTGGTTTATTAATTAAGAACTTCCCATGATTGGTTGCCCACCAAAATAGAAC
>NZXC01000046.1 GCA_002701785.1 Fidelibacterota bacterium | reverse complement strand
CTGATCTGCTGGAATAGTAAAATCAGTTGTGGGGTTTCCACTCACATCAAGTATAGTTGCTCCATCAGCCAATAATAACGTAAGAACATCCAATTGAGCAGATTCATCGCCAGCCTGAACAGAGTAATTTCCTTGCGCAAAAGAAGCTGCGCTCATTGTTGTGAGTTCAAAATTTGTTGCGGATGCATTGTGGTTTACTTCTAGGTTTCCACCACTTAATGTTCCAGCACCATCAAATGTCACTCGAATATTTATATTATCTTGCAGCTTATAATTTCCATTATCTTCTGATGATGAGACATGTAAAACCTGCAGTGGAGTTTCATCAATCACCAATCCTTCGTTATTATCTGCACTTCCCGTTGTAGAATTATTTCCACCATCAGTAATAATCGCTGTAAATACTATAGATTGTCCTTCAGCAAAACCATCTAACGCTTCAATTACCGCAGCAGTTATTGTGATATCCGCATATCCATCATCGGCATTTGAGCTTGTGATTGTATGCGTATCTCCATCTCCCGCGGTATTATCTGCAACATTAACAAAGTCACCAGTAATTTTCCCTTGCACCTGAATCGTGCCATTTACTAAAGTAGCATCTTCTACGGGTACTCGTACAATTGCTCCAGTATTCGTACTATTCCAAATATCGTCATAACTAACATCTCCAGATTCTGCATTTCCTCCATCAGATGATACACTTGTGATTGAAAAAGCCGATGGTGCAACACCATCAATAATGATAGTTTTTGTTGCAGATATATTATTCCCTGAAATACTATAGTTTCCTCCAAAATTGTTATCAATCGCATCAAGCAACGTACCAGCAGAAAGAGTAATTGTGCTAACATCCAATGCAGCAGTCGTATGTCCTGCGGCAACTGTATACGTACCTGCTACTGTCAGTGGGTTATCATCAGGATCTGGGGATTCTGGTATTCTTGATATTGTAATTTGTCCATCAACATCCCCTGTTTCTACATTAACTAATAGATTCCCACCAGCAAGAGTTACAGCTTCACTAAAGGTAACCAATATATCAACAGTTTGACCAATACCATATGTATCCTCATCAGAAGTAGCAGCGATCGATGAAATAAAAGGTCGTATCCCATCAATTATATAAGTACGAAAATCATTAATATTTTCGCCATTTGGTATTGTAAAATCTGTCATATCATTTGAGTTATTATCTAATACATCTTTTAATGTACCTCCTCCACCTAATGCTGGATCAGAACTAACCGAAAGCAACGCAGTCTCATCATCCGGGTTAACAGTATACGTTGCTACACCCGTAAGACTATTTGTAAAGGCAGTTACTTTCACTGTTGTATCTGTTGTACCTACCTCCAATACCAAGTCAAGTGTTCCATTTGCAAGCGTAACCGCTTCAGAAAAAGTAATGGTGAGGTTAATATTATCTCCAATTCCGTAGGTATCAGCATCTGTGGTTGACTCAATTTTTACTATTGTTGGACGAATTCCATCTATTTGAATATTTTCAGAATTATGTAAATTTGCACCATCTGGTATAGATAGTGCAGCTGCAATATTTCCATAACGATCGGTAATGGTAGCACCATCTCCATTCACTGCCAATGCTGTAGCAGATAAACGACTACTAACATGATCTTCAGCAACAGTATAGTTACCAGTTGCAGTTGAACTATTATCAGCAATCGAAGAAATACTCACTGATCCATCATTATCACCGGTCTCCAAGGTAATATCTATTGCACCGCTAGATAATTCGACATTTTCTGCGTCCCCACCTACTCCATTAATAAATGAAACGACCACAGGAATTTCAGCTCCAATACCATATGATCCATCATCTTCAGTTGATGTTAGCGTATTAACTATTGGAGAAGTTGTTTCAACGTATAAATCAAATCCTCCTTCTGCAAGTGTGGTACCTATGGCAAGATTTGATGTAGGATTTCCAGTAAAATCAGAGGTACCATCATGCAGCACTCCTCCACCTGTAATACTCAACGTTGCTGAAAGGCCTGCTGTATTCAAATCTCCACTTTGAACCGTATACGTACCAGACGCTGCTAGTGTATTTGAAATATCGGAAAAACTAATTTCAACCGTTTGGTCGGGTGATCCTGTTTCTAACGTTGCTACAAGGCTTCCTTGCGTTAATGTCATTTCCTCTGAAAAGTTTATTGTAATGTTTACTTCTTCATCCGTAGAATAATATCCCGGACTTTGAGAACTTGTAGTAACAGAAGAAACCGTTGGTATGACACCATCAACGGTTATATTTGCTATATCGCTCAGGTTTCCACCACCATCAATATTAAATCCGTCTCCACTCATAGGATTCCCCGCTTGATCCGTAATGCTTCCACCTGTTGAAATAGAAGAAATAGTAAGCAGGTTAGACGCATGACCTGTTCCCACGGTATATCTTGCATCAACTTCATCTTCACAACAGTTCCAAGTACTGATTGTTGCAGTGCCATCCGTATCACCAGTCTCCAATGTTACTGTAACACTGTTATCCGCTGCAACCGGTTCATCAAATTTTACTGTGAAGTCAATTGTATTGTCTTTTATTTTTGTTACTGTTGTGGGATCTTCTGATGTCTCAATAACTGTTACTGTGGGTGCAGTAATATCATATGTTGCATTATGTTTTTCAGTAGCCCAGTTACCACTATTACTGACATTACCTGCTACATCATATAACTTATATTGAATATCATATCTACTTCCATCAATCAGAGTAACATCATCGCTCACATCTACAGTTTGTTCGTTAGGGCTTTTTTGTGTTACACCATCTAAAGAATAGGCATGATCGTTTCCATTATCAGTTCCATTGCCTCCTGAATCACCCAAAAATCTTATTTGAGATGTTTGGGTGTCACTTAATCTTTCCGCTAAGTTATATGTAAACTTTTCATCTTTAAAGTCTTGACTTTGAACTGGATAAGTAAAAGAGGTAAAGGTGGGTGCAGCAACATCAATGCTCAAAGATGTTTTATTTACACCATCTACTTCCCAATCAACAGCAGTATATGTGCTGGAAGTAGAATTAGAATAGGTAACATCAGCATCATTATTATCTTTAGCATAAAAAACTCGAAGATCAACATAATCATCACAGGCATTGTTACATGATCCACCAATTAATGTTGTGAGAGGAATTGTAAAGGTACCTGTATTATCTCCATCGCCACCACCTTGAGTACGAAATGGACCAACAGAAATACCATTGTTTGTATAAGCTGCATCACTTGTAGCATTATGTACCATTGCGCCGTTTTCAACCGTATAATTTTCGCTATGTCCGATATAAATCTCAAAATAATTATCAGCCAGGTCAGTCCATCCTGCATCAGATAATGTAACGGTAATCGTAACGGACGTGGTTGTATTTACATATCCATGAACCTGATTCAATGTTTGACCCGGTGCGCTAGTATACGCACCCGTTGCAGCAACACCTGCACGCAATTCAACGACAAATAAAAGTAATAAAAAACTACAGGTTATTACTCTGCGTGTGAATTTCATTTATATAACCAATAAATCAGTTTTTGTTATAAAGTAATTGCCAATACAAAAACCCCTTCCAACCAACTGGCTGGACCTTCAAACGCTATCTTTTCAGAGTTTTTAGCACCAGGACTTCCCGTATAACGCATTCCTAAACGAATTCCTAACGTATTTCCAATGGTGAAACCATAGGTGCTTTCCACAATCACACCAACNCCTCCACTNACAAGTCCTCCTCCTACTTTTACCTGACTAGCACCAGCNGGAACNGANACNAGACCAATTAGNGTCATNCCNGAATAGGCAGCNTNTGCAGGAGGATAGTAGTCTTCAAACTTTACCGTTCCTAGTTCTGCACCAAGACGAAACCGTAATGGGCCNACTTGCATTAGNATGGGCANTTCNANNCCTAAACGAAAATTTACAAAGGAATTATAGGTGTAAAGAGAATGGCTAACTAATGCCGGAGATGCNCCATGAAGNGTGAGTGTATAGCCCATTTTAAGGGCAGTGTCTGATAAATCCGTACTGGACATTTCTCCATCAAATTCCTCTTCTTCGAACTCTCCTTCGTCTTCATAAAATTCATCTTCTTCTTCTTCATCAAAGAAAGAATCAGGGTCTTCATCAAACTCCTCATCGTCTTCGAGGAATTCATCATCTTCTTCTTCAAAGAGGTCCTCTTCTTCCTCCTCTTCACCCCAAAATATTTCACCTTCATCATCATCTTGAGCNTATACAATCTCTTGCGGAACAAAGAAGAAAATTAANAANAGACAGAATGTCCATCGCATTAAAAATACCGGGGCAATTACTGCCGCTCGGACACGTTTAAGTAATTCCATAATACCTCTTTCGGTTATACTACTTTACTATAACTATGCCGCGGGACAAACTAACCCCTTTCCTCATCGGCAAGTAGCCGACTATCTAATATAAATCAACTAAGGGATGTGATTCAATGATTTAAATCACATTTACAGTTAAATGGCGCGCGCGTTCGGTAAGTGTATTAATTGAATAAAATATAAATATTACGAATTGTCCAAATGTTCATAATTGGGAGAATGTATTTCAGCCAAACGTTTCCCCTCTTTCGTAATTCGGTAATCCCAGATAAANTCTGGATGATATTCTGTTATGTATTTTGATCCATCATCATAAAAGCGTTCGACAAAACGAANCCCTTTTTCATCTTTCCAACGCCAAGTCCAAACAATCATAATAGATCCATTGATGATACATTACTATTTTTCCATTCAAAACGATTCCATAAATCATTTGAAGACAATGGACTTGTATATTCATCAAAAGATACATCAACATTTTGAATTACAAAATACTGTAACAGTTTGCGAAATAATTTATGTTCATGCTTTAAATATCGAACGGGTACTAAAAAGNACTCCAGCGGCTTANCNGAAATGCGATCACCNCCNACNGTAATGGCCATAAATAATCGTCTAATAGAATCATATTTCTGATACAATAATAACTTTTCCTTTATAATTGGATTNATATATTGATGCGGATAGGTTCCTAACCATATTGGCTGATGATAGGNNTCTACAAAAAATTTCTGATCATTAGTCAAATCAATAAAACAGTATTCCGGCATGGTATCATTTCGAATATATTCATCTATTGAAGACGAATGATCATGCTTCATTGTTAATAGTTTATAGGGATGCTTCTTGAGAACGGAATCCAAGAAATACTCTTTAAAGTATTGATCTCTTACTTTTGTATCTGATTTAAATAAATTTTCACGAATTATTTCATAGGTGGATATCAGTGAATTCATAAAGATTTTATCCTACAAATATATTCTATGATTAAAAGTTATATAAAAAAAAACCCCGCAAAAGCGGGGCTTTTTAATGTGGTTAATCTACAAGCGATATATTTACGGCTTTTTGCCCTCTATCTCCGTCAGTAACCTCAAATTCTACACCATCATTATCTTTGACATAAATATCATCAGAAGATAATCCTGATTGGTGGAAAAAATAATCTGTTCCATCATCACCTGTAATGAAACCATATCTTTTCGCTGAGTTGTAGAATTTTACTTTTCCTTTTTGCATTATTTCCTCACTGTTAATTGAACTGATTTATATTATAATAATGGGCAATACACCGATTACATAATTGTGAATATAATCTTATCATTGAATTAAAAACAAATTATTATTCAAATTCCTATAATAATAGAATTTAGACAAAATGAGAGATCTATTNTATNTTAGCCTTGCTTAATGTTTCCTTTATCGCTTTTTCCGCTANAGTCGACATGAGTTTATAACCATCCTTATTTGCATGGACACCATCCGGTGTGTATTGTTCCATTAACCCCATTCTATCGTCAACCATTTCTGAATAATAATCAAGATATGTGTGACCATTTTTTAAGGCATAATTTTTAATGATAGCATTTAATCGNCTTATAATTGGCACTGGATCTAATTCTCTTTCTATCCACGAATATTCGTACACAGGTAAAACGGATGATATAATTACTAAAATATTATGTTCCTTTGCAAGTTCTGCCATTGAAAANATGTTATCAGCAATCATTTTTACTGTTGATGGTCCAGTGTTACCCGCGATATCATTAGTACCAGCTAATATGACTACTGCTTTTGGTTTTAAATCAATTACATCCGCCCGAAACCTCACCAGCATTTGAGGTGTTGTTTGACCACTAATACCGCGATTAATATATGGTTTGCCATCAAAAAATTCGGGATATGTAACTGACCATCCCTCCGTAATGGAGTTACCCATAAATACAATCCTATTTTCATCTTCTGAAGGCATACCTACTTGATAATTATCTTGTCGATAACGATTAAAATNTGGCCAATCCTGAGCATNAAGGTTAAATGNTATAGATAAACAAAAGAAATACAAAAAACTATTTGAGATTTTCATAGTTGATTTAGTCTTTAAATTATCAATTATTTGCTAAGTTTTCTAATACGTCTTTTTGCTTTTTTCGCATCTCGTGAATCTGGAAAATCTGTTATTANCAAATTGAATACTTCAATTGCTTTATCTTTATTATCCATTTTCTTTTCATAAATATCTGCACATTTATTTAAACTTTTTAAAGCACCAGACGTCTTTGGGTATTTTAAATTTACTGTCATATACTGCTCAATAGCGTCTTCATATTGTTTAGATTTTTGATATAAATTTGCGGAGCGATGCAATGCTTCAATCGATTGCTCTGTGCTATCTGAGTATGTTGAATACACTCTCTGGTATGTCTGAATTGCTTCCTTCCTTTCTTTCAACTTCGATTCTTGTATTGCTCCCATACGAAGTAAACTTGTAATTGTATATTTAAAATTAGGATATTTTTTCGCTAGGACATCATATTCCTCNACAGCAGTTGACCAATCATCAAAATTCTTATCCGCCATAGTTGCAATTCNATATTGGGCATACGCAACNTATTTATGNTNTGGGAACATTTTGAGAAATTTTCGAAAACTTACAGTAGCCTCGTTGTATTCATTAAATTTTTCTTGTTGCAGCATCGCAACTTGATACAATGCGTCAGAATAATCTTTACTAGCAGGATATAGATCCATNAATTTTTCATATACCATTACCGCTGGATGAAAATTGCTCTTTTCCTGCTCTAACTTTGCTAACCACATCATTACTATACTGCATTGTGAACGATTCGGNTATAGCTGAAGAAAATTCCAACATTCTAGTTCAAAAAGATCAGTTAGTTTTTTATCCTTCAATCCATGAACATCCAATAATAATTGATGGTATCGTTTATATATTTTTCCAGATTTTGGCGCCTCACTTAATAACTTGATTAATTGATCTCTATTAGAACTATAATACTTTTCTTCTTGTAACAACGTATATCCACGATCAATCACTTTCTTATACACAGGAGATTGAGGAAACAAATAAACAAACTTTAACAAATTCATTTCAGCTTCGNNCCATTTTTCCTCCTTAATATTCAATTCAAATANAAACATCTGCACANGATCAGAAGAAGCNTCTGGAAAATATGAATCCAGGTACAGATTGTATTCTTTCNTTTTGTATTCAGAAAGANCTTTGGAGGTNAATCCTAANCGACCTAAAATTTTTCCAGAATTTTTTGATTCCTCATCATGAAGTTCTTTTAAAAAATCATAATGAGCATCTTCAACTGTTTTGGAAGAAATAACTGTTTGTTTNTTTTGCTGNGCTAAAGTATAGCTATAAGAAAATACTGTAATATACAGTATAACATATACATACTTAGAAATATTAGTCATGTTCCTCATTNAACTTACCTCAAAATTTATTAATTATAAAATCTAGTGAATTTTATATTTTTAAATCAAAATTATACATACGTCAAACAAAAATATGTTTAATAAACAAATATATGCATAATTAGTTATTTAGAGTTAAATATATTAAAAATATGGTGAAGAATGAAAACAGTTAATATTGCGGAACCAGTTGTCGTTAATTCATCATATGTTATACCATATATGAATGAGTCTATAAAAAGAAATAGAAATAACGTGCCAAATAATATGATAGCACTTTTAACATATTTATTATTTAACTGTTCTTCAAACATGAAATATCAAATAATTATTCAATAAAAACGCCTTTTGCTTCACTAAAATATTCCCCTATTACATCCTCCAGGTAGTGAAGTTCGCCATTAAGCCAATAGCAGGCACTCTCACCAGTTGGCCCTCCGGTCGCTATTCCCACCACAACAACATTCCCATCAGCAACTCGAATATCATTCGCCTGACCTGTTCCAAATAAAGTATTGGGNCCTCCTTCAAGGTCATGAGCCGTATTGTTTTTCCAGTATCTAGGAAATGTACCCCCAGTATTATCATCATTGTANTCTCCAATCCAATCCGTGTATCCAGCAACATAAATATCTTCTCCATCGATTGTAATACCATAAGAACCCGTTCCATAAAGACTTATGTCNGAAGTTCCNTCGGGTAAGTCTGTTCTAACTGTATGACGCCAACGANNNGCNTTGGGTGCATANCCNGTAAGGTTATCCGGTTTCATTGTATANCCTGCNTAATACCTCATATTGCCANCCTCANCAAANGTAATATCATANACTTCCCCATCNCCATGGNTGGGTANAGGAAGNTTNGNTCNATTATTNCCATNTTTCCAANANCANGGNATNACATAATGNTGATTNTTNANNTAATANCCNCCAANNNATACANNNCCATTNNTACGAANNCCAATNGCAAANGCNTGCGANTCTCCATTGGTNGTNANNTTGATCTTTTNNNCATTTTTCCANTAACAGGATCCATTGTCAAACCATCCTGCNACATANACATCATTNNNNTCNACAGCGATNGCTTCTCCTTCTCCCCANANNCCAGGNANNTCNTATTNNTCTTGATTAATCCAATAACAGGCATATTCTCCACAGGTNCCTGTTGTATACACATCNCCATCNACNACNNCNATATCNGTNGCCCAATCACCCCCAGGNAGNNCNACCCNNGATCCATTTACCCANTAGCANGCNCCATCGNCATCNCTNCCTACAATATATANTNTACGNCCNGAAATNANAGGATTACCTTNATTATCNNCAGAATCACCATTGTCATCACATCCAATCCATAAGATTAATATTAAAATAAATAAAAATTTTTTCATTGTAATTATCAATATAATATCAATATTACGTATAACAAATAGTGAATGTATATAGAAATCCCCTTACTCTTTATCATCATCACTTTTGATATAATTATATTTTTCCTGATTTTTCCTATGTTTTTTCGCATCAAATGCAATTTTACTTGCCATAGCTTTTGCAATGGCATCATCCATTATTTCTTTATTCTGTATATTTTTATTTCGATTCATCATCCATATTATAAAATAATATATAGTAACTAAACCAAGTATTATTAATGCTAACCATCCCATAATATCCATATTTTTATACCAATCTTATTAGTGAATTGGATTAATACAGCTTGCATCATTATTTTTTGGTGAATTCACTAAATTTGATACTTGGTGGTATTTCAATTTCATATCATTAAATTTTACAAAATCATCAAACGTATTCTTTTTATCTAGATAAGAATCAATCTTTTCTTCTTGTAGCATCAGTGGCATCCGATGGTGCAAATGACTAATGGATAAGTCACTTTTTTTTGTAATAATGGTAAAGGAAATCACATCCTTCCACTCCGTCCACAACCCTGCCATTG
>NZXC01000045.1 GCA_002701785.1 Fidelibacterota bacterium | reverse complement strand
GTAAGCAGTGTGGAGGATATTCTTGCCGAACAGGTAGGAGTTACAAAACAGGATAATGAAATACACATACGAGGTGGACGTATTGATGAAAGTTTGTTTGTGATCGATGGATTATCCATTAAAGATCCTTTGTCTGGGTATTCAGGAAATTTGTTTGTCAATGCGGAAGCGATACAAGATCTGGAAATTGTAACTGGAGGTTATAGCGCAGAATACGGTCAGGCAATGTCAGGAGTGGTAAATATTACATTAAAAGAAGGTCGCGATACATTCGAAGGTGTATTCAAATATGTGAGTGATAATTGGGGAATGACAGAGGATGTTGTTACGCATTACAATACAGATCGTATCGAATTTAATTTGGGGGGCCCTGATCTATTTCTTGAAGTACTTCCAAAAAAACTAGGGATAGATTTGCCAGGAAAATTTTCCGTATTCTTTAATGGATATGGAAAGGTGCATGATGGAAACTTACCAGTAGCAGGGTCATTATCCCCTCATCGTAATTGGACTCCAATTCTTGGCATGTCAGAGCAATCTGCAGATAATTTCTTACAATCATTAGCACCTAGATCAAATAATGATTGGCACATATTATATAAGGTGACATGGGATATTTCTGCTAAAAGAAAATTGAGCGTTTCCTATGATTTATCGTTAAATATTAATCAAGGTTTCTTTATGCCTCGTGCATTTTCATCAACCTATTTCCCATATAGCTATATAGAAATACTGGATAACTATAATACGATAACCCGTGAAACTCGCTTATTTAATTTTAATTGGAGAGAAACATTAAATACGCAATCTTTTTACGAAGTAACCTTTGGACGATTTGTAACAACGGAACATAGCGCGGTTCAAGATTTGCATTGGTCTGACTACAAAGAGCGATTAGATCTAGAACCAATAAATTATACGGTAACTGATCGTGATGGAAATATCTTAATTACCTATGGAGATGAATTTTATGATACTGGATTTGCGCCAGAGTGGTATGATATCATAAGTGATAATTACCGGTTCGATGCGGATTGGACCTATAGGACACAAACGAGACATAAAATAAAAACAGGGATTGAAAATACTCTTACAAGAATTCAAGTGTTAGATATTGATGAACCATGGACAGGTAGCACAGGTTTTGGTGCCAATTATGATGCATACAAAGCAAATACAATGTTCGGTGCATTATATTTCCAGGATCGTATCAGATTTGAAGGAATGACAGTAAATCTTGGTATGCGGTATGATTACTGGATACCCGGAAAATATGTTGAGGATGCAATTAATGATTTAAATACAGTGATTATTACAGATGCCGCAAGAGAAAAGTTTCATAATGAAACATTTAATTTGCTGGGATATAGAGCCAAAGGTCGTTTTAGTCCTCGATTTGGAATTTCCCATCCAGTGACGGATAATGATGTGTTGTATTTCTATTACGGGCATTTTTCTCAACTACCTACGTTTCAATATGTGTATGCAAAATTGCAATCCAGATCCCAATCAACATATCAGGTATTTGGCAATCCAAATCTTAACCCTAAAACTACGGTTCAATATGAGCTAGGGATTAAACATCGTTTTAGTGAAGATCAGGTGTTGGAGATGAAAGCATACTGGAAAGACATGTTTGATTATGAAACATCTCAGACTATTTCTCCATCCAATCCAAAATATGCCCATCTGCGATTCAATATGTATTTTAATGCAGATTATGCCCGTGCAAGGGGTATAGAGCTTATCATAAAAAGTCGCGTGTTGAAGAACTGGTTTGCTGATGTGAATTTTAATTATTCAATTGTTACAGGGAAAAGCTCAACACCGTTGGATAATCTATTAGTACAAGCTGGTGAGCTTAGTGAAAAGCCATTAGGTGAAAATTATATGAGCTGGGATAAACCATTCCAGTTTTTTACTAATCTATATTACACCCACCCATCGAATTGGGGATTTTCCCTGCGCATAGAACTTGGATCGAATCGTCGCTATACGCGATCAATTCCAGGCACCAGAGAATACCCGGATGGTATTATCAATGTCAATGGTCAAGATTATTATATAGGAACCCGGGAGGATGATAAACCATATGCGTATTTAGGTAATTATACTCCAAAATTATTTAAAGCAATTGGTTTAGGTGATATTCATGGCACAAGTACCATTGATCTAAAACTGTATAAAACATTTCAAATTAACTCCGTGAAGATGAAGCTATTTTTAGAAGTCGAAAACATACTTGATGAAATAATTCCTCGTCGAATTAATTCATTTACAGGATTAGGGTATGACCCCGGTGTTATTTTGCCATATAGTATGATTAATAGCCCCAATCCAAATTATGATCCTTCAAGATTTCGTAGACCAAGAACTATTGAACTAGGCATGCAATTTTACTTCTAATGAAATTATTTTATAGATATAGCATCATTTTATTATTGGTTAGTCAAACCCTGATTGGTCAGAACTTTTTTCCTATTCTTGGGGGGCAACGAGCTGGTACGTCCATATTTACCTTTTTAAAGATTGGTGTAAGCGCCAGAGCGGAAGGAATGGGTGAAGCTGTTGTTGCTCTGCAGCAAGATGCAGCATCAATATTTTATAATCCTGCAACAATTGCGCAATTTTCTGGAACAAATTTTTCGGCATCCAGAATACAGTGGCCTGCAGATATAAACTATGATTTCTTTGCTTTTACACAACAATTAAAGGGTCGTCATAGTATAGGTTTAACTGGAGGAATATTGCATATGGAACCAATGATGGAAACAACTGAATATCTCCCTCATGGCACAGGAAATTATTTTACTTTTCAAGATCGGTTCATTGGATTAACCTATGGAGCAAAAATGACAGATCGCTTTAGCTTTGGTGTCACATTAAAACATGTACAAGAAAATCTAGCGGGACATATCCTCCAAACTCCAATGTTGGATATGGGAACATTTTATTGGACAGGATTTAAAACCTTACGCTTTTCCGCATCATTATCTCACTTTGGCGTGCAAGCAAAACCAGATGGAGTATATTTAAAACGTTATTTAGATCCGGATTCAGGGGAAGAATCTATTTCAGAGACTGAATTTCAAGAATTTTCACCACCAACTATTTTTCGTGTTGGCGCTGCAATGGACTTAATAGATAAACCTGGCCAATCAATGATCTTAGCCTTGCAATTAAATCATCCAGTAGATAATGCAGAAAATATAGCAACAGGTTTAGAATATACATTTATGGAAATGATGTATGTACGCACTGGATATAGAATTAATAAAGTGGAACAGAATTATTCATTTGGGTTTGGTTTAAAGGCGCCTGTAGGGCCTATCGTTTTGCATATTGATTATGCGTATTCAAATTTTATTCATCTTTCCGATCCAGTACGATTTACGTTGGGATTATCATTAAAATGAGACGAGCAACTTTATATATTATTATTTCATTTTTTATTTGGGGATGTCTTGAAAAAATGCCTTTACCATCAGATATCAATGTAAATACAGAATTTGTTGCTGGGGACACAACCTATTTATTGGTTAATCCCATTTGGGATGATACATATGGATTTATTACACCAATTGAAATTTCCATTGCCCCGGATGGTCATGTTTTTGTGGCTGATTCAGCAGCAAAATCTATTTTTGTGTTAGACCAAAGTGGGAATATGCTTAATGGGTATAGTTCATTAATGAATATGAATGATATCGCGGATACAATTATATATCCTATTGATATTGATATTGATCAAAAGATGAATGTTTTCTTTATTGATGGTAGCAATCGTATATATCGATGGAATCAATATTGGAATAAAATAGGAATTGAATCCTATGCCAGTTTTGCAACTTTTCTTAATCCATCAACAGGGGACACAATACGGAGAAGTAATAATTCTATTCAATGGTTTGAATTAATCAATCATCCTGATTATATCATGATTGAAGTGGAATGGTCAAACAATCAAAGCATTATAGATTCTATTTTGCTTCCACATGTATTTTTTGAAGGATCTTGGAGTAGGAATCTTTTTGCTGATTTGTACTATGAAAGCGAGAAAAATCTTTTTTCAGGCATATCTACAACTCTTGATAATGATAATTTCATGTTTGCCCAAGATCATTATCATAACCGTATTATCAAAATTCTTATGGAGAGATCTCAATATATTAAGTTAGTAAATGGCGAAAAAATTTGGGTGCATTCAGGCACGTTTGAACAGACGGTGGTTTCGGAAGGTACTGGAGCAGGTACTGTAAATGCCCCCCTAGGAATCGATATTGATTACGCTGGTAATTTATATTATTCTCAGGGTGGCGAATTCTTTTCCATTCATAAAGTAAAGCCAGTTGTGACTGGTGCATATACAGTGTATCAGTCTGCATTTCAAGAAGGGACAAATGAAATTATGGATCTATTTCGATTTACATCACCTGCAGATGTTGCAGTGGATTTAAACCAGAATATATATGTGGCAAATACGGAAGATCAGGAAATTCAAGTATTTGATTATAATGGGAAATTCTTTAGAAAAGCAGGAGTAGACGAGATAACGATTGATACAACCATGTATGTAGAGCATGGTTCTCAACTGGTAGAAATTGATACATTTATTGTAAAAGAATTGAAAGGGTTTATTACTATGCCCCAGGCTATTACTGTGGATAAACGGGGTGTAATATACATATGTGATACCCCATCAAGTCGAGTGTTGCGCTATCGTTTATCAAATCAACTTGATGAGGATTTACAACCGATACAATGATGCGTTTATTTTGTTGTATTATTTTGGTAATTGGATTCTTGTATTCTCAAGAGAAAATTGCATTTATTAAATATTATGAGAATGATCGCGATTTTCTTGGCGATAAAGCTATGCTTGCTACTGATCGAAGAGGAGAAGATCATATACAAGTATCCTACAATGAAAAGAAGCAGGCAATAATAAAGGAATGGATGAATCAATATGGACAGGCTACAAAGAGAGAAATATTTTCGTATGATAATGAAGGAAGGCTCCATAGCCGTGCCATACTTAAAAAAGAAAACAAGCCAGATAAGATAATTACCTATGGCGGCAACGAGCCATGGGGGTTAGAATTCAGAAAATATTTATATGATGAAAACACAAAAATGTCATATGATAGTCAACGATCTCAATTTCAAATGTCTTCTACGAATCAATTGGAAAAAATAGAATTTTATACTGTTGATAATCAGTTTTACGGATCTATTTCGTTTACGTATGACCGTCTTGGTTTTGTGAATAATGAGGTATGGATAAAGGAACCGGAAAACCATATTATTCGAAGATTCAAATATCAGTATGATATTATGGCTGAAGTAAAACAAATCTGGGAGTATAATAAAAGCGGTAATTTAATAAGCAATCAGACTCTAAAGCATGCCCCTGCAGATGAGCTATATAAAACACCGCCTCCAAGGACAGGTAATATGCTGAGTGAGGCAGGGTTAATTATTGAAGAATTACGAACAAAAAGAATGATCGATCTAAACCCTGCATTTATCCCAGTTACACTTTGGGATCAGTTAATTACAAAAAATGGGAATAGAGTCGATATTGACTTTATAAGTGTTGATAAAAATCTTTTAAAATTTAAAGAACCAAATGGGAAAGAAATTTTATCTATATCTGCTGATCGAGTTAACTCGGTAGTTTCACGGTTTGGTGAAATAATATACCCCTAATATTGCTTTACAAAAATATTCGGAGGTAAATTACAGTATAATTGGATGTATAAATCCAACCGCATACAATGAGTAAAAGCCAAACTATCAAAGTTTTCCTAATGAATACTTTAGTATTGACCTCTATTTTTGGACAAGATATATCGTATCCACCTCCTACTACTCTTGTTACGATGCCCACAGCTGGGACTCTTGTTAGAGGGAGTTTTGCGCTGGAGATGCGTGTTCAAAAGGGAGGGGGAATGTCTACAGCATTACAGGTAGGTATTACGGATAGATTTCAGTTTGGCTCATCTTTTGGCGCATCTAATCTCATTGGAGATGATAGTTTGCGTTGGTATCCGAGGCCAGAAGTAAATCTTAAATATCGATTAATTGATGAGACTACATCAATGCCTGGAGTGTCTTTAGGAATTAACACCCAAGGTTTTGGTGGATACAATGATGCAGATTCTTTAAAAAGATATGATACAAAAGCATATGGAGTTTATGCTGCATCGAGTAAAAATTGGCAAACACCAATTGGCAATACTGGTTTGCATATGGGTATGAGTTACAACTTTTTAGAAGTAGCTGATGGAGATAAAGATCCTAATTTATTTTTTGGTATGGATTTTGAGTTTAATCCTGAATTATCTGTTTTATTAGAATGGAACGCTGCTTTAAATGAAAACAATATGCAAAGCAAAAATCTAGCTATTAATAAAGGTGGCTACCTAAATGCAGCCTTACGATGGACATTTGTTGATCATTTACACATAGAATTGGATTTTAATAATTTATTATTTGATAATGATAAAGTAGATTACTTCACTAGAGAATTAAAAATTACCTATATCGAATATTTTTAATTCTTTCCTATATGTTTTCCCGCTGCGTAGTATTTTATTTCATTATATCCTATGCTGTGTACGGACAAGGTGACCTTGACAAAGGTATAGGGCATTATAATAATCGTCAAGAAGGCAGTAAAAAAAGCGTTGCTGTAATTATTCCTATTAATAATGCAATTAGTAGTTTTAAACTAGCGCTAAATAATCCAACTATAGAAGCTGAAGCAGCATTGTATCTTATGAAATCTTATTATTTCAGAGGTAAATATGTTCATAAGGATATTGATAATAAGAAAGCAGATTTTAATAATGGAAAAAAGCTAGGCGAAAGATATATTGATCAATATCCAAATTCAGCTCAATTCAGATTTTGGTATTTAGTAAACCTTGGAAGTTGGGCGGAAGAGTATGGTATAATCGCTGCTGCACGTGAGGGAGTGTCTGACTTAATGAGAAAACATTCCAAGGAGATAATATCTCTCGACCCAGAATATGAGAATGGTGGTGGTTATTTTATGCTTGGAGTTGTTCATTATAAATCACCATACATTCCATTTATATTATCTTGGCCTGATAATGATAAAGCAATTTCTTATATTTCTAAATCAATAAGTATTGGTGAACCAATTCCGAATCAAAAAGTATATTTAGCACAAGCATTGCATAAAGATGGGAGAAAAGTTGAAGCGATTAAACTCTTAGAAGAAGTTGCAAATTTGCAACCTTCAATAGATGATAGGGTAAGAGATTGGGAGCAGATAGGAATTGCAAAGAAGTTGCTAGCGGATTTTCAATAATAGATAATAACTGCATTACTTTATGGCTGAATTAAAAGAATCAACTGTTTCATCTAAAAAGGTATATGATGGTAGCTTTTTAGATGTGCGAAAAGATATTGTTAATCTTCCCGATGGAAATACATCAACACGTGAATGGATTAATCATCCTGGCGCAGCTTGTATTATTCCCATAATGTCAGATGGAAGGCTTGCATTAATCAAACAGTATCGTTATCCAGTAAAATCAATAATGATTGAACTTCCTGCTGGGAAACTAGATGAAGGAGAAAAGCCGGAGTCATGTGCTCTCCGAGAGCTTGAGGAAGAAATTGGCTATTTGGCTGAGAAATTAACTTTTGTATCTAAAATTCATCCTGCAATAGGATTTGCGAATGAAGAAATGTGGATTTTTCTCGCTGAAAGACTTATAGAAAGTCAAAAGAGAACTGATCATGATGAATTTGTTGAATTGATGCCTACATCTATTGAAGATGCTGTTCGCATGGTTTGGAATGGTAAAATTACAGATGTAAAAACTATTATTGGTATTCTTTGGGTAGAACGCCTTCTTTCGTAATCATTTAATTCTTTTATACATTCTCTCATGTCATATTCTTTAACACAGCATATTAAAGATAAAGCAAAAGATATAGGCTTCGAGAAAATAGGAATAACACAAGCGGTATCTACAAATGAGGAAAAGGTTCAATTAGTAGATTGGTTAAAAAATAAGCATCATGGATCAATGTCTTGGATGGAGAAAAGGAAAGATGAACGAGGAAATATATTTAATTATTTTAAGGAGGCCAAATCTGTTATATCCGTTGGNTTAAATTATTATTCTGGGCATGATCAAAATGATCTAGAATCAAATAATAAATTCAGTAATTATGCTTGGGGTGATGATTATCATCAAATAATAAAATCAAAATTATACGAATTACTGCAATTTATAAAAATTGAATATCCTGAAATAAAAGGAATTGTTTGTGTAGATACATCACCAATTATGGAAAAAGTATGGGCTCAACGGGCAGGATTGGGTTGGCAGGGGAAACATACTAATTTAATAACAAGGGATTATGGTAGCTGGCTATTTTTGGGCGAGATTCTCNTTGATATTGAATTGGACTATGATGATGAATTTATTGATGATCTTTGTGGATCATGCACTGCGTGCATTGATTCATGCCCTACGAATGCATTAGGTGATTATGAAATCTATGCGGAAAAATGNATATCATATTTTACAATTGAANATANAGGAGAGTTTAAATCTAATACAGAATTACATAATTGGATTTATGGTTGTGATATTTGTCAGGAAGTTTGTCCGTGGAATCAAAAATTTTCACAAATAACTAATGAAAAGAATTTTTATCCCAAAATGGAAATATTATCTTGGACAGATAAAGATTGGGAAANTATAAATGAAGATGAATTCCGTAAAATATTTAAAGGAAGCGCTGTTAAAAGAACAAAGCACGTAGGGTTATTAAGAAATATTAAAGAAAATAAATAAGCAAGGAGTTATTATGTCAAAAATTGGAGTAGTTCTTTCAGGTTGCGGGGTAAATGATGGATCAGAAATTCATGAATCAGTCATTACAATGCTTGAGNTAGATAGAGCTGGAGCAGAAATGGTATTAATGGCTCCAAATATTGATCAATTNCATGTTATTAATCATGCGACTGGGGAAGAGATGGAAGATTCAAGAAATGTATTAATCGAATCTGCTCGAATTTCCCGTGGTAATATTGAGGATATTGCAGGGGTTACATCTGAAAATTTAGATGCATTAATCTTCCCAGGTGGTTTTGGNGTTGCNAAGAATCTGTCTGATTATGCCATGGCTGGTATGGAATGCTCTATCAATCCAGATGTTTTGAGATTATCAAGAGAAGTTCATAATGATGGAAAGCCTATTGGAGTAATTTGTATTNCNCCTGCTATAATGGCAAAGATACTTGCAGGAGANACTGAATTAACAATTGGTTTTGATGAACAGACTGCATCAGATATAGATGCAATGGGNGCTAAGCATGTTTTATGCCCTGTCGATGAAATTGTTGTNGATAAAGAAAAAAAAGTAGTNTCTACACCTGCTTATATGGAAGCACAATCTATTAAGCAAGCTGCTTCTGGAATTGAGAAATTAGTTGCGGAAATACTTAATATGATAAAGTAGNCTGANCCTTGAAAAAAATNGCTAAAATTGATGAAATACCATTAAATGGNAGTAAGCTAATTATGGTTAATAATCAACCAATAGCATTATTNAACCTTGATGGNAGAATTATAGCTTGGGANAATCGTTGNCCNCATAGNGGNGCTTCATTAGCTGATAGTCATATATCTAAAAATATTATTCAGTGCAAATTTCATCTATGGGAATTTGACACCACTTTAGAATGTTCAGTTNCAAATCATGCAATTAAGATAAAATCTTACCCTATAAAATTNAAAGATGGATATGTTTACCTAGATGAAAAAAATACAGTTAGTTTATAAACCTGTTTCTNATACGGTTTTTTTTACTGCATCTAANGTTTGNNTCAAAGCTTCCTGTTCATGNTTTTCTAANTCAAACTCCAATATTTTTTCAACTCCATTAGCCCCAATAACTGTTGGAACACCTATAAAATACCCATCTATACCAAACTCNCCANTACATAANGAAGCGCAAGGTATAACTCTTTTTTTATCACGCAGATAAGATTCTGCCATTTCAATTGCAGACTGTGCNGGGGCATAAAAAGCAGATCCATTNCCAAATAGTTTGACNATCTCACCACCAGCAAAACGAGTNCTTTCTTCGATTGAAGACAATTTTTCTTTACTAATTAAATCTGTAATAGGNACTCCACCAACTGTAGCTAAACGCGNAATGGGNACCATTGTATCTCCATGACCTCCAAGAACCATACATGTGACATCCTGTACGGATAGTCCTGTCTCCATTGCAATAAATGTTCTAAANCTTGTACTATCAAGAGCNCCAGCCATCCCTACTACTTTATTGCTTTGAAANCCAGAAGTTTTATAAAAAGCATAAACCATTGCATCTAACGGATTAGATATGACAATAACAAATGAATTAGGAGCTTGAGTTTTAATATTCTCTGCAACATCTTTCATTATACCTAAATTAATATCTAATAAGTCTTCTCTGTCCATACCTGGTTTTCTAGGAATTCCAGCTGTTATAATAAACACTTCAGCATCGTTTACATCTTTCCAATCAGATGTGCCAGTTATATTCACATCATATCCATCATGAGGGCGTAATTGCATTAAATCAAGNGCTTTTCCTTTAACCATTCCTTCAGCTTTGGGAATATCAAATATTATTATATCAGCTAATTCTTTTTGGGCAGCCAATAGAGCCAAATTTCCACCAATTTGACCTCCACCAATTAATGCAATTCTTTTTTTAGACATTCAATTCTCCATTCTATAAAATTATATAACGATGTGAAATTACACTATGCTGAGTATTTGTGGATATGAAAAACCCCACCTGATGTGGGTTGCTGTTATTTACTATAACTGCTATTTAGAAGCTAATACGCTTACAAATTTTCTATTTTTTCCTTTTTGAGAAAAAGAAACAATTCCATCTGCAGTAGCAAATAATGTATCATCGCCTGCACGATTAACATTTAATCCAGGATGAGTCTTGGTGCCACGTTGACGGAGTATAATCCCGCCAGCAAGTATTGATTGGCCATCGGTAACTTTAACTCCTAATCTTTTTGCATTTGAATCGCGACCATTTCTACTACTTCCAACTCCTTTTTTATGTGCCATTATTTCGCCTCTTTCTTTTTAGGTTTTTCTGGAGACTTTGCATCAATTTTTACTACTTCTAATAAAGTAATACCTTGTCTATGACCATTTTTTCTTTGATATCCTTTACGACGCTTCTTTTTATAGATTAATATTTTTTTCTCTCTACTATGCTCTAGAATTTTAACTGTAATAGAAGCCCCATTAACGATTGGATTTCCAACAGATATTTTGCCCTTATTATCAGTTAGTAGGATATCATTAATCTTTACTTTGTCGCCAATTTTCCATTCTTGACGGTTAATCTTAAAGATATCCCCTTTAGATACTCTATATTGTTTCCCTGATATTTTAACTATTGCATTCATTTTTTATCTCAAAAGTCCGCGAAGTTACATTTAAGATTATTTCTATACAATATCAACCTTATTTGTTACATCTTTTCCATCTTTTACATTAAAAAACCTATATTGATCTCT
Source organism: Fidelibacterota bacterium (assembly GCA_002701785.1). GTDB lineage: Bacteria > Fidelibacterota > Marinisomatia > Marinisomatales > TCS55. The sequence continues at coordinate 19,322 of NZXC01000045.1, read as the reverse complement.
TTTNATAGATGTATTAGCCTCAATAGATATATGAACAAANTTTTTCCACATTAACCCTCTTAGAACTTTCTTTTTATTTGTAATTAAAAAATCTGCATTTTCAGGATGCAAATCAAGTCGAAGNCTAAGNTTTCTGAATTTACTTTTATACCGACGAACCCAATGATCAATTCTGGTAATAAGTGTCTCAATAGATATAATTTTNCCAGCGCCATGACATGTAGGGCATTCATCACTCATTGAATCAATAAGACTTAATCTTATTCTCTGACGAGTCATTTCCAGTAGNCCAAATTNAGAAATAGGTGAAACAGCTACTTTAGCCCGATCCTTTTTTAATTCCTTTCTTAAGTCATAATAAATCTTTTTACGATTTTCTTCTTCGCGCATATCAATAAAATCTATTACAATTAAACCTGAAAGATCTCTCAGTCTTAATTGNCTAGCTACTTCTCTAGCAGCTTCCAAGTTTATTTTTAAGGAATTTTCTTCATGCCCNTTTTTACCTACGTATCTACCNCTATTTACATCTACTACAACCATTGCTTCAGTTTTTTCAATTATTAAATAAGCGCCACTTTTTAACCATACTTTNGGTCGTAGTACTTTNCCTATCTCATCTTCGATTCCCATTCCCTCAAAAATTGGAGTCTTCAGTTTATAGTAGTCTAATCTAGAAGCCATGTTTGGAGAGACTTCATCTAGATATGTTTGTGTCTTACGATATAACTTTTTTGAATCAATAACTATTTTTTCTACATCAGGACTAAACAAGTCGCGTATTACACTTGAAGCAGTTTCTAAATCTTCATAAACTAATGCNGGCGCCTNAGTACTTTTTACTTTTGCTTCTACTTTTTTCCATTTTTTAATAAGATTTGTATAGTCATTATTTATTTGTTCTTCTGATTTTCCTTCTGCCACAGTTCTAATAATTACTCCGACATTATTTTCCTTTATTTTATTTGCAATCTTTTTTAATCGTCTTCNCTCATATTTATCCCACATTTTTTTTGATATTCCAACATATTTTGTGTTTGGAACCAANACTAATAATCTTCCAGGTAGAGCAATTCCAGTTGTTACTCTAGGACCTTTTCCTGCAAATGGTTCTTTTATTACTTGAACATATATTTCCTGTCCTGTAGTAAGATCGACTTTAATTGCCCCACTATTACGATTATTCTTTTTATCATTATCTTTTAGATCATCATCATCAAGATATTCATCATTTTGGATTTCTGTGAATGGAAGGAATGCATTTATTTCATAACCAATATCTACAAACGCTGCCTGCATTCCNGGCAATACATTTTCAACAACACCTCTGTAGACATTTCCAACCATTCTATGTTTATCTTGTTTTTCAATATAAACCTCAACAAGTTGGCTATCCTCCATTATAGCAATNCGGGTTTCCCCCATNCTTTCATTTATATAAATTTCTTTTTTCATATTCTACCTCAATAGACTTATTACATGCATTAATTCCGCACGGCACCANGTACCTAACATAACGATAGGTAACCTATTTTTTTCTCTATTATGATAGTATTCTAGAAGGAAGGAATGAGCAATCGCCCGTTAAAAACTTTGTAAAATAATTAGTTAAGTNAGTTGATAAATTTTTCTTTTATTAATTTAAATCCTCTAAAATATATCACCTAATATANAAAGTACTTTATAATCTAACGCCTAGCAAGAAANTTTATAATTTGTTTGAANTATGATTNAATAATTATAATATATAATATNGAAGATAATAATGTCGTGTTTTGCNCCGTATTGCCGCGACACAAAAAAATGTTGCTAAAAAGGTATTNTGACCCCGAATAGCAACGGGGTTTTTTATTTATGAATGATATAAAAAAGATATTAAATAAAAAAATTATGGTCTTTGATGGAGCCATGGGAACAATGATTCAATCATATGATTTAACNGAATCAGACTTTCGAGGTGATCGTTTTACTAATCATGTTGTTGATTTAAAAGGTAATAATGATCTGTTATGTCTAACTAGACCAGATATAGTTGGAAAGATTCATAAAGCTTATTTTGAATCAGGAGCTGATATTGTTGAGACTAATACATTTAATGCAAATTCAATATCACAACAAGATTATCAAGCTGAGAAATTTTGTTATGAAATAAATGTTCAAGCNGCCAAGATTGCAAAATCTGTTGCTGAAAAGTATACAGATAAACCCCGATTTGTTGCGGGAGCTATTGGTCCTACTAATCGAACAGCCTCAATGAGTCCTGATGTAAATAATCCGGAATTTAGGAATATTACATTTGATCAATTAAGAGAAGCATATTATGAACAAGCGAAAGGATTAATTGATGGTGGAGTAGATTTATTTTTAATTGAAACTGTTTTTGATACTCTTAACTGTAAAGCTGCAATTTTCGCAGTTAGACAATTATTAGATGATTATAATAAAGACTTACCATTATTTGTTTCTGGTACTATTACTGATGCAAGCGGAAGAACTCTTTCTGGTCAGACAGTTGAGGCTTTTTGGAATTCTATTCGTCATGCAAATCTTACTGCAATTGGATTGAATTGTGCTTTAGGAGCTAAACAGATTAGACCTTGGTTAAATGAGTTATCAAATATTGCTGATACATTTGTTTTTGTTTATCCGAATGCAGGATTACCAAACGAGCTTGGTGAATATGATGAAACACCTCAAGAAATGTCATTAGTTATTGAAGAGTTTGCACTGAGCGGACTAATAAATTTAACTGGTGGGTGCTGTGGGACAACACCTGACCATATTACAGCTATTTGTGATAAAGTATCTAAAATTAATCCAAGAATTATTCCTTCGGTTGACAGTTATACAAAGTTAAGCGGTCTTGAACCTTTTACTATTAGACCCGAAACAAATTTTATTAATGTTGGTGAGAGAACAAATGTGACTGGCTCAGCACGTTTTAGAAAGTTGATTAAAGAAGATAATTATGATGAAGCAATAAGTGTTGCTAGACAACAAATTAATAATGGTGCTCAAATTATTGATATTAATATGGATGAAGGTTTGCTTGACTCAGAAAAAGCTATAGAAAAATATTTGAGATTTATTGCCTCTGAACCAGATATTGCTAAAGTCCCGATAATGTTGGACTCATCTAAATGGACTGTATTAGAAACAGGATTAAAAAATATTCAAGGAAAAGGAATTGTTAATTCTATATCAATGAAAGAAGGAGTTGATGCTTTTAAAGAACAGGCGCAGCTAATTAAGAAATATGGCGCGGCAGTGATAATAATGGCTTTTGATGAAAAAGGCCAGGCGGATACCTATGAACGTAAGGTGGAAATTTGCTCTAGAGCGTATAATATACTAACTGAAGAAGTGAAATTTGATTCGGAAGATATAATTTTTGACCCAAATATTTTTGCTGTTGCAACAGGTATAGATGAGCATAATGAATATGCAAATGCTTTTATTGAAGCATCGAGGACAATTAAAAAACGTTTCCCAAAGGTTCATATTAGCGGTGGGGTTTCTAATCTATCATTTTCATTTAGAGGGAATGAAGCTTTGAGGGAGGCAATGCACTCATCATTCTTATACCATGCTATTCAAGCAGGTATGGATATGGGAATAGTTAATGCTGGACAACTAACACTTTATGATGATATTAATGTAAAATTAAAAAATTCTGTTGAAGATATAATATTTAATCGTAGAAATGATGCAACCGAACGATTGGTGGCAATCGCAGAAGGTTACAAAGGCATTAAAAAAGAATCTAAAAAAGATCTTTCATGGAGAGATAATCCTGTAAATCAAAGATTAAGCTATGCATTAGTAGAAGGGATAGACGATTTCATTGTTGATGATACTGAAGAAGCCAGAATGCAACATGATAGGCCAATTCACGTTATTGAAGGACCATTAATGGATGGAATGAATATTGTAGGTGACTTATTTGGTGCTGGAAAAATGTTTCTTCCTCAAGTTGTAAAGTCAGCAAGAGTGATGAAAAAAGCAGTATCTCACCTTGTGCCATTTATAGAGGAAGAAAAAGATAAATTAGGTTTAATTGAAAAATCTAATGGTAAAATAATTATGGCGACGGTTAAAGGCGATGTTCATGATATTGGCAAAAATATAGTAAGCGTAGTTTTAGGTTGTAATGGTTATGACGTTATTGATCTAGGCGTTATGGTCCGTTCTGATAAAATATTATCTACTGCTATTAAAGAAAATGCTGATATTATTGGTCTTTCTGGGTTAATTACTCCAAGTCTAGAGGAAATGGTCCATGTTGCAAAAGAAATGCAACGGTTAAATCTTACAATGCCTTTATTAATTGGAGGCGCTACAACAAGTCGAAAACATACAGCAATTAAAATTGAGGAAAATTATTCTGGACCAACAATTCATGTGATTGATGCATCAAGGGCAGTTGGAGTTGTTAGGAAGCTTATGAATATTAATGAGAAAGAAAAGTTCGTTAATGATATAAGGGATGATTTTAAAAAGATACGAATAAACAGCCTTCAAAAGGATTCAGTTAAAAAATTATCGATTGAAATTGCTAGAGAAAGAAAATTTTTATCTGATTGGCAAAAAACTAAACCTGTAAAACCATCTTTTGTAGGAATTAAAACATTTGATGATTATCCGCTGCATGAACTGGTTGATTATATTGATTGGTCACCATTTTTTCATGCCTGGGAGTTGAAAGGCTTATATCCAAAAATACTTTCTAATAAAAAATATGGTAAGCAAGCGAATAATCTGTTAAAGGATGGAAAAAAATTATTAAATCATATTATATCCAAAAAATTACTATCTGCCAGAGCAGTAATTGGAATTCATTCAGCTTATTCTAAAGATGAAACTGTAATTTGTGAAGGAGTTAAGTTTAATTTTCCCCGACAGCTAATAGATAAAGGAAAAAATAATAATTACTCCCTTGCGGACTTTATTTCTCCAAAAAATGATTATATTGGTACTTTTGCAGTTACAACAGGGCATGGATTAGAAAAGATTGTAAAGTATTATGATGATCAAAATGATGATTATAATGCAATAATGGCTAAAGTTTTAGCAGACAGATTAGCAGAAGCTCTAACAGAAAGAATGCATGAGCGAGTTCGGAAAGAATTTTGGGGGTATGCTGTTAATGAACAGTTAACAAATGATGAATTAATTAAGGAGAAATATATAGGTATTCGCCCTGCTCCTGGGTATCCATCCTGCCCTAATCACGAGGAAAAGGATAAGATTTGGAAATTAATAAAGGTGAAAGAGAATACTGGAATTTTTCTTACTGAAAATCGAGCTATGTATCCTGCTGCTTCAGTATGTGGATGGTATTTTTCTCATCCCGATTCTAAATATTTTTCAGTATTAAATAATTAAACTGATGAATAAAAATAATATTGATCGTCAAATTATTGCCATTGGCGGAGGTGGCTTTGGAAGAGATCCGAAGCATACAAAAATTGAACAATATATTTTAAATCAAACAAATAAAGANAAACCTCATATTCTTTTTTTACCTACAGCTAGTGCGGAAGATCAATCATATATAGATAATTATTATGATTGTTTTGGATCTCTTTCATGCAAACCAAGTCATATATCTTTTTTTTCCAGAACACCAAGATTAAATGGTTTATTTAACAAAGCGGACGTTATTTATGTAGGCGGAGGTAATACAAAAAGCATGTTAGCTGTTTGGCGCGAATGGAAAGTTGATATATTATTGCGTCGAGCTTATGAAAACGGTATAGTACTGGCAGGAGTTAGTGCAGGTGCAATCTGCTGGTTTAAGCAAGGTATTACAGACTCATGGGCTAGTAATTTAAATACGATTGATTGCCTAGCGTTTATAGATGAAATGTGCTGCCCNCATTATTTGGAAGAATCTGATCGACGACCATCAGTTCATCAGATGCTAAAAGATGGAAAAGCAATGAATGGCTATTGCTTGGATGGAGGTTCTGCAGCGCATTTTGTTAATGAAAAACTAATTAATGCTATATCTTTTTATACTGATCGGAAGGCAGTATTTGTAGAGAAAAAGAATTCAAGTATTATAGAAAAAGAACTTCCACATATAGTTTTATGATTTGCAGTGAAGAAGACATACAGTTTTGGGAGGATATATATATTTCTGGTGATGCAACNTGGGATTTAGGAGGAGCAACACCAATATTTGAATCGATTTCTAAAGATATAAGGCCTGGAAAAATATGTATTATAGGATGCGGAAAAGGTCATGATGCAGTAATGTTTGCAAAGAAAAATTTTGAAGTCACAGCTATTGATTTTGCCCCTTCCGCTATTAGTTATTTAAAGCAACTTGCAGCAGATGTAAAAGTAGATATACATGCTATAAATACAGATATCTTTAATCTGTCTAATGATTATTATAATCAATTTAATTATGTAATTGAACAAACTTGTTTTTGTGCTATTAATCCAACTATGCGCAATAATTATGAACAGTTAGTTTNTAATTTATTANTTAAAGGNGGTCTGTTAATTGGATTATGGTTTCCATTAGATAAGAATATATCTGANGGNGGACCACCTTGGGCTACNTCANTTGANGAGGTAAAGAATCTNTTTTCAACTAGNTGGNAAATTGAAAGAGANGANTTTTCANCNCTATCTATAAAACCTAGAAAAGATAGAGAGAAGTTGATCGTTTTTANAAAANTATGAACTAACTTTATTGGATGAATTCNGATTTAAATTTAGCTAAAGAAGCAGCCATAGAAGCAGGCTCCATNATAATGAAATACTATAAAAAAGATTATGATGTTCATGAAAAAAGTTATCATAACCCNGTTACTACNGCTGATAAAGAAGCTGATGAAAANATCAAAGAAATTTTGCTTAANAATAATTCTGAATANGGTTGGCTTTCTGAAGANACNNTTGATTCAAAGGATAGATTAANTAAAAAATATATATGGGTTGTAGATCCATTAGATGGNACAAAAGAATTCATTGANGGTGTACCAAATTTTGTTGTTAGNATTGCCTTGGTAAATGATANTNNACCAATATTAGGAGTTTTNTATAATCCTGTAACAGGAGAAATATTTTCAGCTNCNAAGGATAATGGGGCATTTTTAAATGGTGAGCNAATTTCTTGTTCAAAGAAGAACGATTTAAATCAAATGGTTATATTAAATAGCCGATCAGAGACNAATCGTGGTTTATGGGNTTCTTACTCTAATATGTTTAAGGAATTAAANCCTGTTGGNTCAGTAGCATATAAATTAGGATTAACTGCTGCTGGGATAGGTGATATTTTTGTAACCCTAAGGCCAAAGAACGANTGGGACATTTGTGCGGGTACTTGTATNATTAATGAGTCTGGTGGAAAAGTTATTGACCTAAACGGTAATGATATTACTTTTAATAAAGAAAAGACNCTGATAGAGCCTGGATTGATAGCAGGTGAAGCTNNNTCTGTTAATAAAACTTATTTAGCTNTTTCAGAAAAGATATGATATGACTGATATACCAAAAGATGCAATNAAGTGNTTAGATAAAGGTTTNGTNCGGTTNGTTGATTCAATGGGNGGTGATAATGCTATAGTTCAAGCTGCACGTGTNAGCTATGGAAAAGGTACAAGTAAGGTAAGCCAAGATAGAGGNCTTATCCGTTATTTAATGAGNCATAGACATACTACNCCTTTTGAAATGGTGGAGTTTAAATATCATTGCAAGATGCCTATTTTTGTAGCTAGACAATGGGTNAGACACCGNACTGCNAATATTAANGAATATTCTTTNCGTTATTCAGAGGCACGTGATGAATTTTATTACCCAGATCCAGAAAATATACAATTTCAAANCGCTCTTAATAAACAAGGAAGGCTTGGAGAGGTTTCTGATGATTTAAAAAAGAAAGTGAGCAAGTATTTTAAAGAAATATCTGACAGAAGCTTTGAAATATATTCTGAATTAAANAGNGCTGGAGTTGCTAGAGAGCTTGCGCGAGCTGTTTTACCTGTAAATCTTTATACCGAATGGTATTGGAAAAANGATTTACACAACCTTCTTCATTTTATTGGTCTNCGATCTGATAATCATGCTCAATATGAGATTAGAGTATTTTCTGATGCAATGGCTAAATCAGTAAAGAAAGTTGCTCCTTTTGCTTGGGAAGCATATCAAGACTATGTAGTTAGTGGNCTGAGNTTTTCTAGAGTTGAGCGTGGAATATTGGAAAAAAATCTACCCAAAAGAGTAATTGAGGATCTTCTTGAGGATTTAGCATATCAGATTACTGCATCACTACATAATAACAAACCCCGCACTGATAAAGATCTGTTTCCTTTGTATACTAAGCAAGGTGGATCTGACTCCATAGGAGACTTTTTTTTAAAATGGAGTTCAGGAGAAATAGATCCTGGGAATGTAAGAGAGTTGCGAGAGTTTAAAACTAAGCTTAATAGGTTAATGAAATAATTATTTCGTGAACCTTTTAGGGCATATGTCCTTATTTAATAGAGCAAAAATTATTGATCAGAATTTCACAGATTTTGTGAAATCTGAGAAATTTCCCAAATCAGATATAAGTTTATCACAAAATGAAACGACAATATCTGATTTAATTTCATTATTTGAATCTCAGGTTTGTAGTAGGCATTTAGATTTAAAAGCCAGAACTATGAAAGAAGAAGGAAAGTGTTTTTATACCATAGCAAGCTCTGGCCATGAAGGGAATGCAGTATTTGGNAAGNTTTTTTCTTATAAGGACATGGCTTTNCTTCATTATCGTAGTGGNGCATTTTTTATAGAAAGGTCAAAGCAAATAGCTGGGACATCTCCTATCTATGATCTCGCTTTATCTTTTACTGCTTCATCTGATGATCCAATTAGTGGAGGNNGACATAANGTTTTTGGAAGTAAACTATTAAANATACCNCCGCAAACAAGCACNATATCTAGCCATATACCTAAAGCAGTTGGANCCGCACTTTCAATTGNTANAGCAAAAGACTTACAGATAAAAGAAAGAGAACTNGAAGATGANAGCATAATTCTTTGCAGTTTTGGAGATGCTAGCGTTAATCATTCCACTGCGTTAGGCGGATTCAATACTGCTGAGTGGATNACNCATCAAGGAGGGCATGTNCCAATTGTTTTTATTTGTGAAGATAATGGATTTGGAATTTCAGTAAAAACTCCNAAAAATTGGGTNCAAGATTCTTTTTCTAATAGAAAANGGTTCAAATACATACAATGCAATGGATTAGATTTATTAGATTTAATTCAAAAGTCAAAATTAGCAAATGACTTTTGCCNAAAGAATAGGGCNCCTGTTTTTCTACATATGAAGACTATTCGATTAATGGGTCATGCAGGTTCGGATATTGAATTTGGCTATAATAGTAAAGAAAATATTGAGCAAAATGAATTTAATGATCCGTTACTTCATTCTTCACGAATACTTATTAATAATAAATGTTTATCAAAAGATGATATTTTAAAATTATATGAGCATGCAAGAGAGATAGTTAATCATGTATTCGAAGAGGCATCAATTGGACCAAAACTCAATACATCAAAGAGCGTTATGAAATCTATTTTGTCAAATTCGAGGGAATATACCCTACCAGCAATTCCAAAAAAGATAAGTAGAGAAAAAGTATTTGGTAAAGAATATCAAAGAATAGATCAACCTCAACATATGGCAAAATTAATTAATTATGCTCTTACTGATATCCTAAATCAATATTCTAACACATTAGCTTTTGGTGAAGATGTTGCAAAAAAAGGAGGAGTATATAATGTAACTGCAAACTTATTTGAACAATTCGGTATTCGCAGAGTATTTGATAGCCCTTTAGATGAAACATCAATTATTGGAACAGCTATAGGTCTTTCGCATAACGGATTTATTCCAATACCTGAGATTCAATTCTTGGCTTATTATCATAATGCAGAAGATCAACTGCGTGGTGAGGCAGCAACTCTACCTTTTTTCAGTAAAGGACAATTTGTAAATCCAATGGTATTACGAATCCCGGGGCTTGCTTATCAAAAAGGTTTTGGAGGACATTTTCATAATGATAATTCATTAGCCGTATTTAGAGATTTACCAGGAATTATTATTGCATGCCCTTCCAATGGTGTTGATGCAGTAAAAATGCTTAGAAGAGCAGTTTTTGAGGCCTATATAAATTCTAGAATCACAGTATTTATTGAGCCAATAGCGTTATATATGGTAAAAGATTTGCATAAGCCAAAAGATGGAAAATGGAGTTTTAAATATCCAAATATAAAAGAAGAAATTACTATTGGTGAATTCGCAGTGCATGGTCAAGGATCTTCTTTGACGATTATTTCCTATGCTAATGGATTTTATTTATCCATGAAAGCAAAAGTAGAGATAGAAAAAAAATTAAATAAAAAAATAAAAATAATTGATTTAAGATGGTTGAGTGATATAAATATTACAAACCTAATGAAATCAGTAGGTAAATGTTCAAAAATTTTGATTGTTGATGAATGTCGAAAAAACGGTTGTTATGGGGAAGGGTTAGTTGCTGATATTTCTACTGCTAGTACGAAACCATTAAAGATTAGATTGCATGCAGCTGAAAATAGTTTTATTCCCTTAGGTAAAGCTGCAACTGTTACACTCCCAAGCAAAGAAAGTATAATTGATAACGCTATCAAGTTATATAATGAATAGAAAAAGAATTATAATTATTTGTCCAGGTCGTGGAAGTTATACTAGAGAAACTCAAGGATACTTAAAAAAATATATCCAATCGTCATCTAACAAAATAAAATATATGGATGATGAAAGAAATAATGCTGGTTTACCAACCATAACAGAAATTGATTCTCAGACTTTTAAAACTAGAGTTCATATGAAAGGTGAACATGCATCAACTTTAATTTATGCATGCAGTCTGATTGATTATTATTCAATTGATCAATCGAAATATAAAATTGTTGCAATAATAGGTAATTCAATGGGATGGTACTCTGCTCTAGCGTTTTCTGAATCATTGCATTATCAAAAAGCTTATGGTCTTATTGATATAATGGGGTCAATGATGAAGGACCAAATTATTGGAGGACAAATCATTTATTCAATTACTGATGATAATTGGAATATTAATAATGACCTTATGCAGAAGTGTATGAAGGAAATCAAAGAAGCAGGAGCACAAATNTCTATCTATCTCGGTGGCTATATAGTTATTGGTGCGGAACAAAAAGCATTAAATATGCTTTTAAAGCGACTACCTAAAAAAGGTAATTATCCTTTTCAATTACCTTATCATGCAGCATTTCATACACCGCTTTTACAATCAATATCTAAAAAGGCGAAAGGGATATTTTCAAGGGATATGTTCCTNAAGCCTCAAACCCCAATAATTGATGGAAGAGGATACATTTGGTCCCCATGGTCTACAAATGAAACTGATTTGTGGAATTATACNCTAGGGCATCAAGTATGCAATCCATATGATTTTACAAAATCATTGTCAGTTGCAATTAAAGAATTTTCTCCGGATAAGATTGTATTACTTGGACCAGGGAATACGCTGGGAGGAGCAATTGGCCAGATTATATGTCAACTTAAATGGAAAAATATTTCTTGTAAGGAAGATTTTGTTAGCACGCAAAATGAAAATCCTTTTTTAATTTCTATGGGGATTCCCGATCAGAGAGAAATAATTTCTCAATTCTATGAAAACCCAATTATATCTTCGTAATTTCTGTAAAAGAATTAGTCATGAAAAATATTGGACCTGATTATTATAATATTTCTGATGAATTAGCTGAGGAGGAGTTGCTTATTCAGCAAACAGCAAATGAATTTGTCCAGAATGAGTTTCTTCCTATAATTAATGAACATTTTGAAGCCGGAACTTTTCCTAGAGAACTAATCCCCAAACTTGGTGATTTAGGATTCCTTGGTTCTGCTCTCCCTATCGAATCAGGTGGTGCGGGTGTAAGTAATGTTGCATATGGATTAATTCTACATGAACTTGAAAGAGGGGATTCTGGCCTTCGATCGTTTGCCAGCGTTCAAGGTTCTTTAGTGATGTATCCCATCCATGCATATGGTAGTTCGGAGCAAAAACAAAAATGGTTGCCTGGATTAGGTAAGGGAGAGTTGATAGGTTGTTTTGGATTAACAGAACCTAATTTTGGCTCTAATGCTGGAGGGATGGTAACCACAGCTAAAAAAGATGGCGATGATTGGATAATCAATGGTTCTAAAATGTGGATCACAAATGGCAGTATCGCAGATATTGCTATAGTGTGGGCAAAAGATGAAGGAGGTATAGTTCGAGGATTCCTATTAGAGAAAGGTATGGATGGTTTTAGTAGTAATGATATTCATGGAAAAATAAGTCTTCGATCATCTATTACTTCTGAACTATCTATGGTGAACGTCCGCGTCCCAGATTCGTCTCGTTTACAAGGTGTTGAGGGTATGAAAGGACCATTATCATGTCTAACTCAAGCACGATATGGTATTGCTTGGGGAATGACAGGTTGTGCAACTGATTGCTATTTATCTGCATTGAATTATTCAAAAGAAAGAAAACAGTTCTCAAAACCCATTGCAGGATTTCAATTAACACAAGCAAAACTAGCAGAAATGTTAACGAAAATAACTAATGCTCAATTGATGGTTATGAAATTAGGCAGAATGAAAGATGCTGGCACTATGACTTTTCATCAAGTTTCTATGGCAAAACGAAATAATTGTGCAATGGCTAGAGATGTTGCTCGAACATCCAGAGAAATTTTAGGAGCTAATGGTGTTACTCTAGATTATTCTCCCATAAGACATATGGCAAATATTGAGTCGGTATTTACATATGAAGGCACACATGATATGCATACTCTAATTATAGGAGAGGATATTACCGGTATTCCTGCATTTGATTAGTTCTTAATAGGGGGGGGGAGAAATGAAACGTCGTGATTTTATTAAATCAAGTGCAATAAGTCTTGTTGCATCAAGTTCAATATTAACTCAATGTGATAATCCAATAAAGAAAGTAAAAAATGATCCTATAGTACTTTCTACTTGGGATCATGGAATTCCTGCAAATAATGCTGCAATTTCTATCATAAATAAAAATGGATCATCATTAGAAGCTGTGGAAGCGGGTGTTAGAGTAACTGAGGCTGATCCTTTATCACAATCTGTTGGATTAGGTGGAAGGCCAGATAAAGATGGCCATGTTACACTTGATGCTTGTATAATGGACTCAGATGGTAATGCAGGATCAGTAGCGTTTTTGAGAGATATTAAACATCCAATTTCAGTAGCTAGGAAAGTAATGGAACAAACTGATCATGTAATGCTTGTTGGTAAGGGAGCAAAGAGATTTGCTTTAGAGAAAGGTTTTAAAGAAGAAAATCTTCTCACGGATAAATCAAGGGAGGAGTGGCTGCAATGGAAAAAAGATAATAGTATTAAAGATTCTTGGGGCCCTAATGATGAACATGATACAATAAGTACATTAGCTAGAGATAATAATGGAAATTTAGCAGGAGCTTGCACCACTAGTGGTTTGGCTTACAAACTTCATGGTCGCGTAGGTGATAGTCCAATTATTGGTGCAGGTATGTATGTGGATAATGAAATTGGTGCAGTTGGTGCAACAGGAAAAGGTGAAGAAGTAATAAAAACTTGTGGAAGTTTTTTAGTAGTTGAACTTATGCGTCAGGGATATTCTGCTATGGATGCTTGTAAAGAAGCAGTAAATAGAATTCTTAAAAAACAATCTGGAAAATCTGATTTTCAGATTGGTTACATCGCATTGCGAAAAGATGGACAGGTTGGTTTTTCTGCTATACATGATGGATTTCAGTATGCTTTATATAAAAATAACAAAAATAAGCTTTATGATGTAAAAGGTATTGGTTAATAGTGAATGTGATTTTTGAATCCATTACTAATAGGTATATACCTAAGTCAAGAGAATCTACAAAAAAATACCGAAGTCGAATCGGGAAGTTTCAAGGATGGATTTCTATAATTGTAAATGGATTATTGTTTTTTTTGAAGCTTTTAATCGGTTTAATTATTGGTTCCATATCTGTTATTGCTGATGCCTTTCATACCTTAACTGACGTTATTTCAAGTGGAGTGGTAATATGGGGATTTAATGAATCAGAAAAACCTGCTGATAAGGAGCATCCCTATGGCCATGGACGAGCAGAATATGTAGCTACATTAGTCATAGCTATTTTGTTAATAGTTGCAGGGATTGAATTTATTGAGTCATCTATAGAGCGCATTGTTAACCCAACTATAGTTGAGCCTGAATGGTGGATGATAATTAGTATAATTATTACCATTTTTGTAAAAATGATAGTTGCACTGTATGCTGAATTTTTATCTTCTAAGATTGCTTCAGGTACTTTGCATGCTGACGCATGGCATCACCGAGTAGATGCTATCTCATCATTTCTAGTCGCATCTGCAATGATATTAGGAAAATTTGGCTATGTTCAAGTTGATGGTTGGACTGGATTGATTGTTGCTTTATTTATTATGTGGTCGGGGTTTGGTATTGCAAAGGCTGCTGTGGATGATCTAATTGGTAGGCCACCAACTATTGAGGAAATAAAGGATATTAGACAATTATCTCAAAATGTTGAAGGAGTTATCGGAGTACATGATATTGCAGTACATAGCTATGGGAAGGATAAGTTTGCTAGTATTCATATTGAAATTGATGCAGATAAGGATCAAATGGATGCACATAATATTTCAGAAAATGTCGAAAAAATATTAAATAAGAAATTAGGAGTTTCACCCACAGTTCATGTTGACCCTATTTCAATTACAGATCCAAAAACAAAAAAAGTAAAAAAATATTTAAAAGATAATTTATCTAATCATGAAATTATTACTGGTTTTCATGATGTTCGAGTTGTGGATACTAATAAACATCATGTGATATTATTTAATGTTGATGTTAAATCTAATTTATCAAAAGCACTAATTATCGAAACATGTAATATTATAGAAAACCAGTTACAATCAATTTTTCCTGGATTTGAAGTTGATATTAGTGTTTCAGAAATACATAATTATTCTTAAAAAGATTATTTGAATTATATTAATATTTGTAAGTCATATATCGAATCACCAGAGTAATGCATATTTTTTCCATTCACTTCAATAATACAACTGCCATCGTTTGTAATATTTTTAAAAATTCCACTATGAGTTACATTATTTTTCTGAAAAGAAACTTTTTTATTATTATGTGCACAATACTTGTTCCAATCATTACTTATATCAAAATTAATAGGGTCATTTTCAAAACGTTTTAATAATAATTCCATATTATTTAATACGCTTGCTATTACTCTTTCACGTTGAATATTCTGTCCTAATTCCATAAATAATGAGGTTGCTTTTTTAACAAGACCAGAATCAAAATCATCTTTACTTTCATTTACATTAATTCCAATTCCAATAACAACCCATTCAATATTAGTTTTTTGGATTTTAGCTTCACATAAAATCCCTCCGACTTTTTTGTTATTTAATATGATATCGTTTGGCCACTTAAGACTTCCATTAATATTCAATTCTTTCAAACCGTCTAATATAGAAATACCAGTCAAAATTGAGAATATCCCTATTTTTTCAATAGGTATCGTTTCAGGTTTGTAGATTAAAGAAAATGTAAGGCTCTTTCCAGATTTAGATTTCCATTCATTCCTATTCCTCCCTTTTCCAGATATTTGATTATCAGTAATAATCAATGTACCAGATTCTGTTCCTTCATTAATTATTTCCCATGCCTCCTTATTAGTTGATACTAACTGGGTATAATATTCAATATATTTACCAATAGTATTTGTTTTTAGGTTAGCTTCAATCAGATTTGTAAATATCATATTTGTACAAATAAAAAGTGAATCTGAATTAAAGTAAGAATTAATCCTAAAAGTGAACCAGTGGTTACTTGTGGTATGTTATGTGCTTTTAATATCACTCTTGAATAAGCAACAAAAAATAATATTACAAACATAATAAATAGATATTCTTTACTGTGTATCCATAAAACACTTAATAGACCAGATATACCCATAGTGTGTATAGATATTTTCCAATAACGAGTAATTATTATTATAATTAATGTATTAGTTATCGTACAAAACATTAACCCCTTAACTAGCATTCCAGCTTCTTGAATATGTAATAATAAATAACCAAAAATTGCAAATACTACACCTAAAAATAATGGCATAATGCGCTCTTCTCTTATACTAGCATCTAGATCTGATATAACACCTTTTTTTTGCAATAAAAATAATGTTACAATGGGCATTAGATTGGAAAAAATGAAGCAGGTTATGAGGATTGTAAAAGCTTGTGGATGTATTACATTATTATCAAAGATTATTATAATAAATACTAATAATGAAAAAATCATAGGGTGAAAAATAATCGAAATAGTTTTTGCGACTTTGAACAATTGAATCTTAAATGCTTGATTGATATTCGCCAAATATGTCTCTTAATTTATCAGAGATTTCTCCAATTGTACATTTCGATTTTACACATTCTATAATTGTAGGAATTATATTTTGAGAACTAAGGGCAATAGTATGTAAAGAATTTAATTTTTCTTTTACCAAGTTGTTATCCCTTGAAATTTTGAAATCTTTTAATCTATTTAATTGAATGCTAACAGAATTATTATTTATTTCCATAGTTTTATAATTGTCAATATTATCTGATTTATATTCATTAACACCAACTATTATTTTCTCCTTAGTATCTATAGAATTTTGATATTTTGATGCACTTTGAGCAATTTCATTTTGTATCCATCCTGATTCAATTCCTTCAATAACTCCGCCCATATTATCTAGATCATTTATTATTTCATTTGCATCTTTTTCAATTTTATCTGTCATCTCTTCTATAATATAGCTACCGCCAAGTGGGTCAGGATAATTTGTTAATCCTGATTCATGAGCAATAATTTGTTGAGTACGCAATGCTAACTTTGCTGATTCATCTGTTGGCAATGATAATGCTTCATCTCGGCTATTAGTATGCAATGATTGTGTCCCTCCTAGAATTGCTGAAAGGGCCTGGATAGTAGTTCTTACAACATTATTATCTATATCTTGAGCAGATAATGTTGAACCTCCAGTTTGTACATGGAAACGACACTTCATTGCTTTTTCATTTTTCACATTAAATCTATTTTTCATTATTTTTGCCCACATTCTTCGAGCAGCTCTAAATTTTGATGCTTCAATCAGCAAATTATTATGCGCATTAAAGAAAAATGAAATTCTACTTGCAAAAGTATCAGGATCTAAACCTCTTTTTATTGCATCCGATACATATGTAATTCCATTAGCAATTGTAAAAGCTAATTCTTGAACTGCTGTGGATCCAGCTTCTCTTATATGGTACCCTGATATTGATATAGGATTCCATTTAGGGGTATGTGTATTTGCAAATTCTAATAAATCTATTACTAAACGCATTGATGGCTCAGGGGGGAAAATATATGTTCCTCGTGCTATATATTCTTTTAATATATCATTTTGTATTGTCCCCATTAGTTTTTTAGATGAAACACCTTGATTTTCGGCTGCAACTATATATAAAGCGAACAATATTGGTGCAGTTGCATTAATTGTCATTGAGGTTGAAACTTCGTTTAATTTTATATCATCAAATAATATATTCATATCTTGAATTGTCGATATTGGAACACCGACTCTTCCAACTTCACCTTTTGCCAATTCATGATCAGAATCATAACCAATTTGAGTAGGTAGATCAAACGCCACAGAAAGACCAGTTACACCTTGCTCTAAGAGGAATTTGAATCTTTTATTAGATTCTTCAGCAGAAGAAAAACCTGCATATTGTCTCATAGACCATAGTCTATCTTTATACATTCCAGAATAAATACCGCGAGTAAAAGGAAATTTTCCTGGTTTTTCACCCATTATATATTCCGTTCTTTTTTGATTGTTTGATATGCATTGTTAACGGCTTTGAATTTTTCTTCTGCAATATGTTGCAAATCTATACCAAGGTGCGATACTTTATCTGGGTGATATTTATTTGCCATTTTACGATATCCTTTTTTTACTTCATCATTATTGCATGATGGATCAAGTTCTAATATTTTATATGCATATTTATTATCTTTTATAAACATTGCTTTAATACTTTCATAATCTTTTTGATTAATATTTAAGTATCCAGCAATGGTATGAATGACTTTTATTTCACTATCATCAATTTGTTTATCTGCAAATGCTAATCCAAATAAGATATGGATTAATTCTATTCTACTGGGATGATCCATCGATCTTTGAATTTGCTTGCATACATCTCTTAAAGGATATTCCTGTTTTAAAATATCCTTAAATAGAATCATAAAATATTGAACATCAGAAGATTTTAATTCTTTATTTAGAAAATCTTTTACGTAGTTAAGCTCTGATTGCAATAGTTTATTATCCGCCTTCATTACTTTTGCAAATAACACCATAAGCGACACAATGAAATCACCAGCTTGTGTACTAGATTTACTATAGTTTTTTTGATAGTTTTTAAGTGATCCTGCATCAGACATTGATGCCCAAGCATAGCCAAGAATGCCACCTATTGGCCCTCCTAAGACCCAACCTAGTCCACCCCAAAACAGTTTTTTATTTAATGACATATTGAATTTTTTTATTTCAATTACTTCTAGTTATAGTTGAAAACTACGCAGTATCATAATGGTGAAAAAGTTATATTCAGCCATGAACATTCCTTTAAAGACAAGGTTCGCACTATTTTTTAATAATCTAATTTATAAGTCAATTAAAGATTCAACACTAGGAATTAATGATAATAATACTTCTATTTCACAAGTCTTATTTATTCTTCCAGAAGAAGTTAATTATTCCCGTGTAGTGAGAATATTTTTGCAATCTATATATAATGCTATGGGACCAAATCCGACCATGAACATTGATTATGCTTTATCAAAACAAAGCATAATTTCATACGAGGGATTAATAAATAATCCGTTAATATTATTTTCTTCTGATGATCAAAATTTTTGGGAATTACCAAATAATCAATTGATCAATGTATGTAAGGGTCTAGAGTTTCATGCAGTAATTGATTTAAACCCTGAATTCAATCCATTTGCGACTAGTTTAACTAAGTATATAAAGGCAAATATTAAAATTGGTTATTATTCAAAATATGCTGAAAAATATTATAACATACTTATTGAAAGAAAGGATACAGACTTTCTAGAAAGAGGAAATAGCTATATCATACAGCTATTAGG